>JANMKJ010000098.1:0-13929 GCA_031371945.1 Rhodobiaceae bacterium | reverse complement strand
AAGGGCGTGGTTCTGATGCTCGCGGTGTTCCTCGACGTCTATTACAAGAACAAGGCTTGATCAAAAAAGCGGAGCCGGTACAGGGTGGGACTGTACCGGCTCCTTAAACCCGGCGGTTGGGGGATTGGGGGGGACGCCGACCGGGCCTAGCTCGGGAAACCTTCAGTGTTGGGATCTTGTGGCAATATACCCGCTGCTGACCGTTTCCTGTTTTTCCAAAGCAACCCATTGCAGGGGATCTCTTCGGGATTGTCGTTTCAGAAATTTGTAGTTTGTTTCATTCCAGCGCGTGATATCATTGCGCCGATTATCGAGAACAAAGTCGCCACCGTCCGTCGTCACCGATAATACCGCATGGCCATCGCCATTTTCATGCAGCACGCCAGTAATCAGCAGGGCACTGGCGGCAAAGCCAAGCCCTTGCAGGTAGCGCTTCTTGAGCAAAACATAATCCTCGCAGTCGCCAGCATCGGTCGGATAAGTCCAACGTTCCGCCTCGCCATAAAGGTCCTGGTCGCTGACCGGGGCAATCTTGCCATTCACATAGGTGTTCACCTGGAAAAGCTGGCTCCAGCGCTCGGGCGTCATCGCCAACTTTGCGGCTTTGCTGGTAACGGCTTTGCATTCTTCCTGGTTGCTGGCGCAGAACTGCACGTAGCCAATGGGTGGCAGGGTTTTGCCAAACTCGGTTTCAAAATACTTATGGGATTGGCTGCTGGGAATCGAGGCCGTGTTGTCGAGAGCCGAAGCCGTCGATGCATTTGCCAACAAACCGATCATTGCCGCCCCCACAGCAGTCCTGATGTTCATTTGAAACCCCATTACGTTTTTTATTATGGCTTCAACATACACGGGCCACATTTCAGCCACGTTCAGAACAGCGCTATAAGTCTATGTAAATGTTAGCTAATCCGGTATGGATTTATTAACCACGGCGGGGGTTGCTTTCGCTCATTTGCCCTGTTATTCCCGGCGGCATTCGCAAATGACGTGCGGTCGTGGCGGAATTGGTAGACGCACTACCTTGAGGTGGTAACGGGGAAACTCGTGGAGGTTCGAGTCCTCTCGGCCGCACCAATTTTTGGCCTGAAGGCCAACAATCGTCCGGCAAAGCCCGCAGAGCGAAGACGGACTAAGCCAATGTTAACTCTATCCAGAAAATAATTCATTCCGGCACACGTCATTCATTACGGGAACGACGGACGGTTTCTCTCCCGCCACAGATCCCGGACACTCTCCAAAACCGCAGCAACGGTAATCAGCAAAACGCCGGTGATTTCACGCAGGCCAAACGGTTCGCCCGACAGGAACGCCGAACTTATGGCCCCGGCACTGATTTCCGTCATGAACAGCACGCCCACTACGGCCGGTGCCAGTTTCGGAACCGCCCACATCGAAGCGTAAACGCCGACCATGGCAACCAGCGCGATGAAGGGCAGCAGCCAGTGCAGTTGTTCGGCCACCAGCGCAAGGGGTGGCGCTGCATCAAAGCCAATCACGGCGATGAGCGGCAGTAGCAGTAGTCCCGTCCACAGGAAGTTCTGTGAGAACATGTCAATCGGGCTCTGACCCTGGTGATGGCGCATCAACACGATTGACGATGACCACGCTACTCCGGCCACGAGGGCCGACCAGTCGCCCAGGTTTCGCGGGTAAGGAATGCTGCTGTCCACATGCATGATGATGATCATGCCGAGGAACGCGATAATGATGGACATCCAGCGGATGGGGGTGATGGCTTCTCCGAGAAAGTACCTTGCCAGCAGCATCGACCAGACGGGGTTGAAATAGAACAGGACCATGGCCCGCACGATCTCTGTGTGCAGTATCGAGAGGGAATAAAAAAACTGGGTGAGGCCCAGGCACATTCCGATGATGAACAGCCACTTGCCACCCCGTACCAGGTCTTTCCAGCGCAGCAGCAAAACCGGCAGGATCAGGAAGAATGGTATGATGTTGAATATGATGAAGGCCCAGGTCTTGTCGACTCCGGCATCGTTGAGGGCGCGCACCGGGATCCACAAAATCCCCCAGGCGAAACCTGAAACTGCCACGGCCACTTTTGCGAAATTTTCGGTTTTCATTGAACAGGCTTGCGCTTCACGGAAGAATCCTCTTGAGAAGTATGCCAGAGCTTAAGCACAACAGGCGAGGTTTAGCGACATGACGGAGCCGCAGGGCGATATGCGGGTAGGCGATGAGTGGGGCTCAATTGCGCCTGATTATCTCGCTCGCGTTGAGCAGGCCCTGGCGGAAGATGACGCGAGACAGGTGCGCAGCCTTACCCGCGAGCTCCACGCCGCCGATCTGGCCGATCTGATCGAACACCTGGCTCAGTCCGATCGTGTCAAGCTGATCTCTGCCCTGGGGCGTAGTTTCGACGTGGAAGCCCTGGTTGAACTCGATGAGGACGCCCGCGACGAATTGATGGAAGCCTTGCCCAATGAGGTCATCGCCTCTGCCATCAAGAAACTGGAAACCGACGACGCGCTTTATCTCATTGAGGACATGGACAAGGCCGAGCAGGAGGAAATCCTGTCGCGAGTGTCCAAACAGGATCGCGCTGCGCTCAACCGCGCGCTTGAATATCCGGAGTATACTGCGGGCCGCCTCATGCAGACCGAGTTTGTGGCGGTGCCCGAATTCTGGAGCGTTGGCCAAACGATTGATCACATTCGCACCGCCAAGGATATTCCCGAAGAGTTCATCGAAATCTACGTCATTGATCCAGGCTTCCATTTAAAAGGGGTTCTGTCACTGGCGCGGGTGTTGCGAACCCCGCGAGACAAGAAAATCCTGAGCATCATGAATGACGAGCAAACCGTGTTCAAGGTCACGGAAGAGCAGGCGGATATCGCCTACAAGTTCAAGCAATACAATCTCGTTTCCGCCGCCGTGATCGATGAGCGTGGCCGCATTGTCGGAAGCCTCATGGTGGACGACATCGTCGACGTTATCCAGGAAGAGGCCGAAGACGATATCTTGCATCTTGGCGGCGTTGACTCCGAGGAAGCCATTACCGATAGCGTGTGGCAAACCACGAGGCTGCGTTTCTGGTGGCTGGTGGTGAATTTGGCCACCGCCATTCTCGCTTCATGGGTCATCTCGTGGTTCGGCGGTACAATCAAGCAAATGGTGGCCCTCGCCATTCTCATGCCAATCGTGGCCTCCATGGGCGGCAATGCCGGCACCCAGACGATGACTGTTGCCGTGCGCGCCCTTGCCACCCGCAACCTTGGCCCGCTCAATGCCATGCGGGTGACCTTGCGCGAGTGTTCAGTTGGATTGATCAATGGCGTGCTGTTTGCCGTTATCGTGGGCCTGTTCTCCTGGTGGTGGTTCGGGTCAGACAAGTTGGGACTGGTTATCGCCGCCGCCATGGTCATCAATCTGCTGGCGGCCGCCCTGGCCGGCATCCTGGTTCCGCTGACGCTCGACCGTTTCGACATTGACCCGGCCATCGCCTCAGGAACTTTCGTTACCACGGTAACCGACGTGGTGGGATTCTTCGCGTTCCTCGGCCTGGCTGCTGTCTGGCTGATCTGAGGGCATGGGACTATTAGCACCGGATAGGCGCTTAAACGCGTTTAAACGCCTCTACAGGTGGTTTCTTAGCTGGCAGTCCGCTTGAGGCATAAAGGCACAAATTCCTTCCATAGGAGCCGCTAGGTACCGTAGAATTGATTTCTATTTAAAATTGTAAAACGTAAACATTCAACCATATTTCCAAAACGCTAGCGCCGTTAGGCACACAGCCCAGGCCAAAATCGCGCGCCGCACCCAAATCTGCGACACGCTTTTAGCAACCTTGGCCGAGAAATAACTGCCGACGATAGCTCCGGACATCATTGTCACCGCAGGCACCAGCCGGATGACGCCGGCCTTGGCAAAAATGGCGATCGAGATCAGCGTCATCAGGGAAATCGTGATGTTGCGAATGGCATTGGCTTGATAAATGTTCATGTGTGAGAACAGGGCGTAGATGGTGAACATGATAATGCCCATGCCAAGGCCGAAATAGCCGCCATAGACATACACCAGAAATTCCAGGAAGAATGAAAGCCCTAGCCAGCGGCTGCCATCAAAATCAAAATGCTTCTCCAGCCAAGCCTTGAGGGCGGGCCCTACGGAGAATGAGAGTGTGGCAAACAGCAGGAGCCATGGAATGACTTTCTGGAATGAGGCTTGCCCTGAATAGATGAGAATGCTGGAGCCAATGACGCCACCCACCGCCGCCAGGAAAAGCCTGAAGCCCAAATGCTTGCGTACACTGGCAAGTTCAGCACGATAGGCATACGTGCCAACGAGATTGGCGGGTAGCACAGCCACGAAATTTGATGCATTGGCTTCAATTTCGCTCATCCCGGCCGCTACCAGCAACGGGAACGTCATGAAGCCAGCGCCACCCACTATGACGTTGATGACGCCTGCCAGAACGCCGCCAGCAAAAAGCAGAAGAAATGTGTGAAGATCCAATAATTGCCCCTGAGGCCGCGTCGTACGAGCGGTATAGGGGGAAATTACACTTCGAGCAATTGCGTGGCGAAATGACGGCCACTTTGAAATTGCACCGCTTTCGAAAACCGGGCATTTTGGTTTCAAATTGAATGGCTTGGTTTTTTCATGGCAATTCTCACGCTTCACTTGCTCGGAGGATTTGTGGCGCGCAGCAACTCCGGCGCGGAAATCACAATACAATCCAAAAAAGGTCGCGCACTCCTGGCCATTTTGGCGCTTTCGTCAGCCAGCGGCGTGTCCCGCGAGAAGTTGGCAGCACTGCTGTGGAGCGACCGCGGCGAGGACCAGGCCCGCAGCAGTCTCCGTCAGGCGTTGACAATCCTTCGCAAGGAGTTGGGTCCTGATGTCCTGCAGGCCGATGACGTGAAGGTGGAAATGCTGCACGCCAATGTGGACGTCGATGCGGTGACGTTTGTTGCGATTGCGGGGTCCAGCGAGGCGGCACACCTGAGGCGGGCGGCAGCCTTGTATCAGGGTGAACTGCTGGCGGACCTATCCGTCAACGATCCCGCCTTCGACGAATGGTTGCGGCGCGAGCGAAGCCGCATCGACAACTTGATGGTACAGGTACTGGACAGGCTGTTGCTGATTGAATCTGCTGCCGAAAAGGTGGCACTCGCACGGCGGCTGGTGACGCTCGACCCGTTGCGTGAAGCGTCCAACCTCTCTTTGATGCAAGCGCTTGCCGCTGCGGGCGAGCGCGCCCAGGCATTGCTGCATTACGCAAATTTCAAGACTCTCCTCAAAACTGAGCTCGACGTCCAACCTGGCCACGACCTTGAAAATCTACAGCGCCAATTGGTTGCGGAGGGAAATTCAGGTAGCCCCAAGTTAGTCGCCGAAACCTCCGCTACTACAGGCTACGTAAGGCCGTCGATCGCCGTCATTCCTTTTGCCAATCTCAGCACTGACCCCAACCAACGCTATTTCAGCGAAGGCATTACCGCCGACATCGTGACCGAACTGTCACGTTTTCACCAGTTGCAGGTCTACACAAAGAGCCATTCCAGTGGCGAGGTAACTGGCAGCACGTCCGCGATGATGGGCCGGGCACTCGGCGTCCAGTATGTGGTGGAAGGCAGTGTCCGCCGCCTTGGAAATCGTGTCCGAATTTCGGTCCAACTGGTTGACAGTACGAGTGAGGAAAATGTCTGGGCTGAACGGTTTGACGCCCCTGAAGACGATATCTTCACCATGCAGGACCACATCGTGCGCTCGATAGCCGCCCAATTGGCGGGCGGGATGCGCGTTGCCAATCTTGAAAAGGCGCTGCGCAAACCGCCCAGTAGCATGGCAGCCTATGACTATGTGCTGCGTGGTGATGCCAAGATAATCGGCGATCCGGATGCAGAAGCGGAAGCACTTGGCCTGTTTCGCAAGGCGATTGAGCTCGATCCCGGTTACGGGCGTGCCTATGCACACATCGCCAACCACCTGACGCTCCGCTGGGTGCGTGACCATAGCTTGCCCAATGACCTGTTGGATGAAGCCCTGAAGTTCGCGAAAAAGGCCGTGGAACTCGATGGCGAAGACGAATTCTGCCAATCTTCGCTGGGATATGTCCATATGCAGCGCAATTCCCATGACTTGGCAGAGTTCCACGGCCTCAAGGCGCTGGCGATCAATCCTAATAGTCCCATCCTTCTGGCCTCGTTGGGTATCCTGTATGGGTTTCGCGGTGAGGCCGACCGCAGCCTTGCCTATTTCCAAGAGGCCATAACCATAAATCCCCACTTCGTACCTTCGTGGTACTGGCGCAATCGGGCTGTCGTTCACTTCGACAAGCACGAGTATGACGTGGCCATCACCGCGTTCAAGCGCTCACCGATTTCACCTGATTGGGTTGAGGCCTACCTTGCAGCTGCAAATGCACAGCTAAGTCGACCCGATGAGTCGCGCCACCATAGGGTGGCAGCCCTACGGTTGACACCTGATTTGTGTGTTAGCGGCTTCATGTCAAGATCGCCCTATCTTCGCAAGGAAGACGCCGACCATGTTGCGAATGCGCTGCGCAAGGCCGGGTTCAAGGAGTGAGCCCGCCAGCTTGCCCTGCGTCCTCAATGCCGGGAGGCCTCGGCCAGCATGGATATCCTTGCTTCCGGAGTAGCATGCTCGAAACCCTTCAGGCCAATATCCTGCAACATGTGCTGATCGAAATTCTGAAGCTCTTGGAGCTGCCGTGCGAGGCGGGCCTGTTCGGCCCGGCGTTTCAGGAATTGGCTGATGCCCGAAAGCGACAGTCCCAGTGGTGCTTGAAGATTTGCCTGCTGCTGAACAAATGTGGTCATGATGGTAGTCCCCTTGTTAAGTGCCTGGCATTCGGCCCACCCGTTTTGCCTTCGACATGATCTAAACTAGACGTCTCCCATCAAGCCAACGCCACTCCACTGTGAATTCCGCGTAAAAAGTGCAAAAAAAGGAATCGGCCAATAAAAATTTTGACCAGATCGTCGGTCAGCTTAAGGTGGCCGCGAAACAGCAAACAAACTGAGGACGAGGAATTATGACGAGACGATACGCGGTATGTTTCCAGCTTTTTGTCACAGCCTGGCTGGCGTGTTCAGGCGTTGCCACAGCGTTGGCTGACGAGTTGCCAGCATTCGCCGCCAAACTTCTGGCGGCCTCATCCCCCCTCGGTGACCGCGTCCTGGGCAGCGCCACCGCCCCTGTCGTCATGGTGGAATATGCGTCCGCAACCTGCCCCCATTGTGCAGAATTTCATAACACCATACTGCCTGCGATAAAGTCTGAGTTCGTCGACACGGGAAAAGTGAAGTTGATATTCCGCGAGTTCCCACTCGACCAGGTCGCCATGGCCGTTTTCATGCTGGCGCGCTGCCTGCCGGAAGACAAGTATTTCCCGGTTATTGACCAGATTTTTGCCAAGCAGGACATCTGGACCAAGGGCGACAAGCCAGCTGAAGCTTTCAAGATCATGGAGACTGAGGGCATGACAAAACTACAATTCGACGCCTGCCTGAAGCGCACTGATCTTGCCAAATCCATCTATGAATTCATGCAGAAATCGTCCAGTGATTTTGCGATCAAGGGTATGCCGGCCATTTTCATCAATGGCAAGCTGCTTGCCGGACATAACGAGCTGGCCTCCGTCAAGGCAGCCATTACCCAGGCGCTGAACCCGTAGCGAAGGGCGTCCAGCAACCATGAGCAACAAGTTCAAGAGCAACACTGCCTATGGCTTTCTTGCCCCCGCTTTGATTGTCATGGGGCTTTGCGGTGTGTTGCCCATGATATTCGTGGGCTTCTATTCGCTGCATGACACGTTTGCTGGCAACAGCTTCATCTGGGTGGGGCTTGACTGGTATGCAAAGGTGCTCACCTCGCGCGAATTCTTCAGCGCCCTGGTCCGGAGTCTGGTTTTTTCCACGATCGTCCTGTTGATTGAAGTGCCGCTGGGCATCTTTGTGGCACTGCGCATGCCAGCGTCGGGTGCCGTCTCATCACTTTACATCATACTCATGGCAATTCCGTTGCTGATGCCAACGATCGTTGTGGGATATCTGTGGAAAGTCCTCACGCTGCCTCATGCGGGGCTGTTGTTCGAAGCGGCAGCAGCCCTTGGGATCAACTACAACATGAACAACGCTTTCGTCGTCTGGTGGACGCTTGCCCTGATGGATACCTGGCATTGGACCAGCCTGGTGGTATTGCTTTGCTTTGCAGGACTTCGCGCCATTCCAGAGGATTTTTATCGGGCAGCACGCATTGACGGGGCAGGGGCCTGGGCCATTTTCCGCTTTATCCAACTCCCCAAGCTCCGCCTGGTGCTGCTCATCGCCATCCTGTTGCGTTTCATGGACAGCTTCATGATCTACACGGAAGCTTATGTCGTGACCCGAGGTGGCCCCGGCGTATCAACCACATTCCTGTCCCATGAGCTGGTACAAACCGCCACCGTCCAATTTGATTTGGGGGAGGGCGGCGCCATGTCCGTTATTTATTTCTTGATCATCCTGTGCGTGTCGTGGGTGTTCTTCACCCTGATCATTCCCCGCGAGAAGGCGGCAGTGGCATGACCAAAAAGTTTCCTCTCGTTCCAACCGTGTTTGTCGTTCTGCTGATGACGCCCATTTACTGGCTGCTTGTGATGAGCGTAAAAAGCAATAGCGAGATTGTCGGTGAATTCACATTTTATCCGCATGCGCCGACATGGGAAAACTTCGCGCTCATCCTTAGTGACCCAAGCTGGTATAATGGCTACATCAACGCCACCATCTATGTGGTGATCAATGTAGTGATTTCCGTGGGCGTGGCCATTCCCGCAGCTTACGGCTTCTCGCGGTACCGTTTCTTCGGTGACCGAGGCCTGTTTTTCGGCTTTCTTGCATTCCGGATGATGGCACCCGCCGTTCTGTTCGTGCCCTTCGTGCAAATCTTTTCTGACGCAGGCCTGATCGATACGCATATTGCCGTGGCACTGGCCCACTGTTTTTTCAATGTGCCTCTCGCCATCTGGATCTTGGAAGGTTTCATCACCGCAATCCCGCGCGAGATGGATGACATTGCCAAGGTCGACGGTTATGGCTTTACGCGTTTCTTTCTGCGCGTTCTCCTGCCACAGATCGCACCGGGAATCGCAGTGACTGCCTTCTTCTGCTTTATGTTTTCGTGGATCGAATTTCTGCTGTCCAACGCCCTGACAGTGGTGAAGGCAAAGCCCATAGGCGCTATCATGACCCGCGCCGGTGGCGTTCTCGCGGCCGATATATCACTGCTCGCTGCCGCAAGTGTGCTGGGCCTCGTGCCAGGCGTGATATTGATCGTGTTCATGAAAAAGCATCTGGCGCGAGGGTTTTCCATGGGCCGGGTGGTTTAGGCCATGGCATTCCGCATCAAAAGGCTGCGCGCCAACACACCTGAAATTATCACCTGTGCCCGCTGGCGCATAGATGCGTTCGGCGGTGTTCTGGGCAACTCCTACAGGGAAGAAGAGGCCCGCTTGAATGTTTTCGTATCAGGTGGCCCGGGGCAGGTGGGTTTCGTCGCCTACGTCGAAGATACACCCGTTGGAACCTGCCTGCTGGCGCCCATGGAAATCGAGCCGTGCCATCCATTGACCCCCTGGCTGGCGGGACTTTTTGTGGCCGAGGAGTTTCGCCAGCGTGGCGTTGCGTCGGCACTCATCGCAGCGATCGGCGCCGAGGCACGAAAGCTGGGCCATGAATTCATCCATCTATATGCCAACGAAAAGGAGGTTCCGTTCTACGCCAGGCAAGGCTGGATGGTGAAGGAACGCTTTGATTGGCACGATGAGCCAACTGTCCTGATGATGAAAAACCTGCGCTAGCGCCGGGCGACGCAAGTTTCTAGACGGCGCGCGGAAAGTCCTTCAGCATGCGCTGTTCGAGCTCCACAAGGTCCTGCGGCAGCGGCAGCCCCTCGGCGCGCAGTTCACTCAGTTTCTGATGCAAGAGCTCGCTGAGTTCATGAATGTCTTCCGGCTGATTATTGATCTGGCCCAGGAGCAAGCTGATCTGTGCCTTGATTTCTTCGAGAGCCATGCTGTGTTTTGACCTATTCGACTTTAAGAACTGTCCACATGCCCGCCATGTAGTGGCCCGGCACATTGCAGAATAGCACGTAATACCCTGGCTTCAAATCAAGTGTGAGCGAGCCAGATTTGCCGGGGTCCAGTTCGGAGACTTCCCCCAGATCGCCAGATTTTTCCTCATCGACACGGTTTTCACCGTCGACAAAAGGTAACACCGCATCCTCCGAGGCAATAGGGGATACCAGCATCTCATGGATGGTTTCCTTCGAATCATTGGTTACCTGGAAGGTCACCTTGCCTGCGGCAACTGCTTTGGCATCAAGTTTGATGCCCATCACCGCTTTCCCCATATCGGCATGCATGCCCATGCCCAGTCCCATGCTTTTGCTCATGTCCATGGCTCCGCCCTTGTCCCAGAGCGAGGCCTTAACAACGGCATCAGCCTGGGCCAAGCCTGTGGCACAAATCATTATCGGAAGGGCGAGAAATAGAGCCTTTTTGACGGGCGTGCGCATGGGAATCCTCCTTAAGGTGCAGACCACACTAGGCTCCCCGACTGTTAGCAGCATTGATATGTATCAAGTCCGCCCCTCGATCGCCCACGCATTCCCGGAGGTGGCACCAAGCGAAATCCCATGGTTTTTGCTGCATTGCGGGCAAAGCTTGCCTTTTTGGGGAAATACCCCTAGAACCCGCCCAAATCCCGATTTACCCCCATTCAGGAGATAACGCGCCCATGGCCCGCGTCACCATTGAAGATTGCATTGACAAGCTGCCGAACCGTTTTGAACTGGTTCTGTTGTCTGCCCACCGCGCCCGCATGATTTCGCAAGGTGCCCCGATTACGCTCGACCGCGACAACGACAAGGACCCGGTAGTTTCCTTGCGCGAAATCGCCGACGAGACCATCAACAAGGACGACCTCCGCGAGGAATTTATCCACGCCATGCAGAAGCATGTTGAAGTGGACGAGCCAGAACCCGTGAATGTGCCGTTGCTTACGTCAGAAGTTGCGGGAACCGTCGGGGAGCCGATTGCCGAAACCACCGACGACACCGATTTCGCCCAGATGACTGAAGAAGAACTGCTGCGCGGCCTCGAAGGCATGCCACCTGCAGAAAGCCCCGGCAGCCAGCGCAACGGCTACTGAGTTTTACCATCGTCAACAATATTTGGCCGGGCCTCTAGTGTCCGGCCTTTTTTATCGTAAGCTACCGGCATGATGCGGCAATATGAATTGGTCGAACGGGTCGTGAAATATGATCCCGACGCGAATGAGGACCTCCTCAATCGCGCCTACGTCTATGCCATGAAAGCCCACGGCAACCAGACCCGCGCATCAGGCGAGGCCTATTTCAACCACCCCCTCGAAGTGGCCGCCATTCTCACCGAAATGAAGCTGGATGACGCAACCATTGCCGCCGCACTCTTGCATGACACGGTGGAGGACACCGAAGCCACCCACCAGGAAATTGAAGAGAAATTTGGCAAGGAAATTGCGGCCCTTGTTGACGGGCTGACCAAGATCAAGAAAATAGACCTCGTCACCAAGGAGGCAACGCAAGCCGAGAATTTGCGCAAGCTCCTCGTTGCCATGTCGAAAGACGTGCGTGTGCTGATGGTGAAACTGGCCGACCGGTTGCACAACATGCGGACCATTGAAGCCGTGAGCCCGGAAAAGCGCACCCGGGTAGCCCAGGAAACCATGGATATCTACGCTCCGCTGGCGGGCCGCATGGGCATGCAAACCGTACGCGACGAGCTGGAGGATATTTCCTTCCGGGTGCTCAACCCGGACGCCAACAAGATCATTCAGGACCGCATGGCCCAGCTGCATGAGGAAAGCGGCGATGTCTAGCGTGAAATAGAAAAGGCGCTGGTGACCAAGCTCGCCGAAAACGGCATCAAGGCGGAAGTCTATGGGCGCGAGAAGCGACCATATTCCATCTGGAACAAGATGGAGCGCAAGCACCTGTCGCTGGGCCAGCTCTCCGACATCTTCGGATTCCGCGTCCTGGTGGGAACCGTTGACCAGTGCTACCGCGCCTTCGGCATAATCCACCGCACCTGGCGCGGCGTCCCCGGCCGGTTCAAGGATTACATCTCGACCCCAAAGCAAAATGACTATAGGTCGCTTCATACGACAGTGATCGGGCCCCATCACATGCGCGTGGAAATGCAAATCCGCACCAGACTGATGCATGAAATTGCCGAACGTGGTGTTGCGGCCCACTCCCTCTACAAGGATGCGCCCGACGCCAAGGAGGCAGCCGATGGATTTCGCTCGCCGGCAGCGGAATCAAATGCCTATCGCTGGCTGCGCCACCTGGTGGAAATGCTGCAGGAAGGTGAAAGCCCCAAGGAGTTTCTCGAGCACACCAAGCTCGAACTGTTTCACGACCAGGTTTTCTGCTTTACGCCCAAGGGTGCTCTCATCGCACTCCCGCGCGGGGCAACGCCCATTGATTTTGCCTATGCAGTGCACACCAGCATCGGCGACAGTTGCGTAGGCTGCAAGGTAAACGGGCGGCACACGCCACTGGTTGCCGAGCTTGAGAACGGCGATGAAGTGGACATCATCCGGTCGGACGCCCAGGTGCCACCGCCGGCGTGGGAAGGGATAGCGGTGACCGGCAAGGCCCGTGCTGCGATACGGCGTGCGACGCGGGCCGCCATGCGCAAGCAATTTGCGGGACTTGGCCGTGAAATCGTCGAAAAGCTCCTCGCCAAGCAGAACAAGCCCTATGTTGAAAAGGAGATTGCCGCTGCAATCCCCCGCCTTGGCCACAAGAATGTCGACGACGCCATGGCAACGATCGGGCGGGGTGATCTTTCGGGATACGATATGCTGAAGGCCATGGGTCTCACGGTCGAGGAAAGTCAGATGCGTGAATCGCGGCGCAAGTCCTCGGCCAAGAAGTCGGACCAGGCCGAGGCAAATTCGGTTCCGGTGCGCGGACTCTCCGGCAATACACCCTTCAAGATTTCCCGCGAAACCGGAGCCGTTCCTGGCGACCGTATTGTCGGCATCAGCATGCCGGGCGAGGGGGTGACGATATTTCCCATTTTTGCCAAGGCCCTGGAGCAGTTCGACAATCAACCGGAACGCTGGATTGACCTTGCCTGGGACACGCTGGCCTCCCAGCAGAAATTCCCGGCCCGTATCAAGGTTGTTTTATTGAATGAAATTGGTGCCTTGGCACAGGTAACGCAAGTCATAGGCGAACAGGGTGGCAATATTGACGAGCTGCAACTTGTAGCGAAACAAGGCGGCCGCGACTTTTATGATCTCGACATCTTGCTGGAAGTGCATGATGCACGGCATTTGAATGACATCATCACCGGACTGAAAACCAGGAATGCGGTCAGTTCCGTGTCACGGGCAACAGGGTAGAAATCAATGAACCACGAAGAGGTACTGAACGAGTTTCGCGATGCCGGTGCCTTGCTTGAAGGCCACTTCATCTTGTCTTCGGGCCTGCATAGCAGCCGTTACCTGCAATGCGCCCGGGTGCTAATGGACCCCGAACGGGCTGCCAGGTTGTGCAATGCGCTCGCCGCAAAAGTTACAGAGAAAATCGACCTTGTCGTCTCACCCGCAATGGGCGGCGTCGTTGTCGGCTATGAGATGGGCCGTCAACTGGGCACGCCTGCCATTTTCTTTGAACGGGTGGATGGCAAACTGGTTTTGCGTCGCGGCTTCACCATTGCCAAGGGTGCTCGTGTATTGATGGTGGAAGACATTGTCACGACGGGCCTGTCATCGCGCGAATGCATTGCAGGGATTGCCGAGGAGGGCGGTGTGACCATCGCTGCCGCCTGCCTGATAAACCGCTCCGGCGGCAAGGCGGATATTGGCGTGCCGCTGCACGCCCTCACCAGCCTGGAAATTCCAGCCT
>JANMKJ010000096.1:0-5268 GCA_031371945.1 Rhodobiaceae bacterium | reverse complement strand
GTCAAGTCGGACCTGCTCACGGTGCGTGCACGGCCCGGTGAGACCGTTTCCGTTCCTGTCGTGATTGCCGCTGCCGCAGGGCTGGTTGAGGGTCCGCGGAGCTGTTCGCTGGACTTCGCCGGTGTCCACCAGGCGGTCACGCTCAACGTGGCGGTGCCTTGCGGCTCGGACGGTTCGACCACTTCGACCACCCCGTCGTCGACGGTCCCCAGCCCCACCCCGAATGTGGAACATGATTAAACACGGACAACTCCTTCCACCTCGAGAATGCAGGCTCTCGAATCAGTCATACTAGAGTGTTTAATTGCGCCTATTTTCCAGTTTTTGGTAGCCTCAGTCAGCTCACTATCCACATCCTGCCCTTTATGGAACAATCCAGTGGCTCCGCGCGTGAGAAAAGGGGCGGCAAATGTCAGTAATTGAGGCAGGGGTGCCAGGGCTCTGGCGGTCACATAGTGGGGAAGCTTGGCTGGCAGTCGGCCTTCGAGCGTCTCCAGCCGGGTTTGAAAAACCACCGCATTTGCCTGTGTCTGCCTGATAGCCTCGCGCAGGAAGGCAACTTTCTTGCCGTTGCTCTCATAAAGGTAGGTCTGGAAACCGCCGCCCAGCGCCACCACAAGCCCGGGAATGCCCGCTCCAGAGCCAAGATCAGCAACAATAGCTGACCTGTTGGCCATCAGGGGCAGCAGTTGCAGGCCGTCCACAATGTGGCGCTGCCAGACATCGTCGACGGTGGAAGGGCCGATCAAGTTAATCTTTGCCTGCCAGGTCAAAAGCAAATCCACGAAAGTTTCGAGCTTGACCAGTGATTCACGTGAAACATTGAATCGTTGCAGCAGTGCATCGGGGATAGGGGCCGTCATCCGTCAGGCGCTTTGACGAAGGCTTTGGCGCTTGACGTGGCCCAGCAAGCAAGCCAAGGCGGCCGGGGTCATACCCTCGATACGGGACGCCTGACCCAGGGTGCGGGGTTGCGCCAGGGCGAGTTTTTGGCGGATTTCGATCGAAAGGCTGGGCAGGTTCTTGTAGTCAATGTCGGACGGCAGCTGGATATGGTCCTCTTTTCGCAGTGCTACCACGTCGGCCATCTGCCGGGCGCTGTAGCCTGCGTAAAGGGAGTCAGCGAAAAGCGCCTCCCTGGCATAATCTGGAAGTGCGGCAATCTCAGGCCAGATTTCCCCAACCCGCTCGGGCCCTACCTCAGGCATGGCCATGAAATCCAGGGCCGATCGTCGTTGGCCGTCCTGGTTGACCTTGAGGCCAGCTTTTGCTGCCGCGGCGGATGTCATCCCGAGCTCCGTAGCCAGCTTCCGGGCGTTGGCCAGTACCGCCATGCGAACAGCAAAACTCTTCTCACGAAGAGAACTCACGAGCCCCAGTTCAAGTCCCCGCGGCGTAAGACGCTGGTCGGCGTTGTCGGCGCGAAGCGACAAGCGGTATTCCGCCCGGGACGTAAACATCCGGTAAGGCTCAGTCACGCCGCGAAGCACCAGATCGTCAATCATGACCCCCAGGTAACCCTCGGCACGGTCAAAACTGGCTGCATCCTGCCCCGCTGCTTTGCGCGCCGCATTCAGGCCGGCAACCAGCCCCTGGGCCGCCGCTTCCTCATAACCCGTAGTTCCGTTGATTTGACCAGCAAGGAACAGGCCCGGCATGCTCTTTACCTCAAGCCCATGCGTCAATTCCCGGGGATCTACATAGTCATACTCAATCGCGTAGCCTGGCCGCAGGATGACGACAGTTTCCAATCCTGGAATGGTGCGAATGAACTGCTCCTGCACATCCTCAGGCAACGACGTTGAAATGCCGTTGGGATAGACGGTTGGATCATCCAGGCCTTCCGGTTCCAGGAAAATCTGGTGGGAGGACTTGTCCTTGAAGCGGTGGATTTTATCTTCAATCGAGGGACAGTAGCGCGGGCCCGTGCCCTCGATCTGGCCAGAGTAGAGCGGCGACCGATGGATATTGGAAGCGATGGCCTCGTGGGTGGCCTTGGTCGTTTGCGTAATGAAGCACGAGACCTGACGTCCGCTGATCTTGTCTGTCAGAAATGAAAAGGGCGTGGGAACCGGATCACCTTGCTGTTCCTCAAGGCCTTGCCATCGAATGGTGCGCCCATCAAGCCGGGCAGGGGTGCCCGTCTTAAGGCGGCCAAGCTTGAGCCCTGCCGCACGAAGTTGCTCAGAAACACCGTGGGCCGGCGGTTCACCAACCCGGCCAGCGGGAATTTTTTTGTCGCCGATGTGGATGAGGCCTGCAAGAAAAGTTCCCGTCGTGAGAACCACTGCGACACTGCGAATTTGTTCTCCCGTTTCCGTTGTCACGCCAACGACGGTTCCATTCTCGATGACAAATCCACAAACTGCCGCTTCCACGACATGCAGGTTCGGCTGATTGGAAATCTCTGCCTGCATTGCCTCGCGATACAGTTTCCGGTCTGCTTGCGCGCGCGGCCCACGAACGGCAGGCCCCTTCGAACGGTTGAGCAAGCGAAACTGAATTCCGGCAGCATCCGCAACCCGACCCATCAACCCATCAAGCGCATCGATTTCACGAACCAGATGGCCCTTGCCCAAACCCCCAATTGCCGGGTTGCAGGACATCTCGCCGAGGGTTGAAAACCTGTGCGTGACGAGTACAGTCGTAGCGCCCAGACGCGCAGCAGCGGCCGCTGCTTCAACACCGGCGTGCCCGCCCCCGATAACGATGACATCAAAGCTCTTCGACATGGCGCTTCTCTAATCCAACGCTACAGGCTTCACAAGTTTCACGTGAAACAGTCTATTTGCCAATGCAGAATTCACTGAAAATCTTTCCCAGTAACTCCTCAACTTCAACCCGACCCGTGATGCGCGCCATGCACAGGCAGGCGTTTCGCAGGCACTCCGCCGCAAGTTCCAGCCGGTCGGCCTCATAGTTCAGCGACGCTTTGAGGAAGCCAATTGATTCCTCGACAGCCTGCTTTTGCCGCAAGCGAACAACCACGGCCTGATCCATCGTGCCAAAACGCTGTTTGATCAGTTGCTCCAATACCCCCAGGAATTCATCCAATCCCTCGCCCGTAACTGTCGATAAACCAAGGACATGGTCATTTCGGACATGAATCGATCTCTCATCAAGTAGGTCCAACTTGTTGAGGACATTGATGTCGGGTAGGGCTGGTGGGGTTATCTCCGTCCGCACGTCCGGTGACGTTAGCCAAACCACAATGTCGGCCCCATCGAGCTCCGCCCTCGTCCTGCCCATGCCGATGTTTTCAATCTCGTCGCTGCTGTCGAGCCTCAAACCCGCAGTATCAGTTAACACAACTGCCACGCCGACTAGCACGATGGACACTTCGATCACATCCCGCGTCGTACCGGGTGTGGATGAAACGATTGCCGCTTCGCGCGCTGCCACCTTGTTGAGCAGCGACGACTTTCCAACATTCGGTGCCCCGGCAATGACAACTTTGACACCCGATCTTAAAGTGCCGGCGCGGTCGGACTGGGTGACGGCAGATGCCAGGGTTTCAATCAATTCCTTGCTGCGTCGCTTGACATCACGCAGTGCCGCTTCGGCCACTCCATCTTCTTCGGAGAAATCAATGGCCGCCTCAAGGTGGGCCGAAATCGCCATCATTTCGCCGCGCCAGGTTTCATAAACGGAACTGGCGCGACCAGTGACATGATTGATCGCCATACGCCGCTGCATTTGGGATCGCGCTTGCAGCAGGTCCGCCAGACCCTCCGCCTCCACCAGGTCCATCCGGTCATTGATGAAGGCCCGCCGGGTGAATTCGCCAGGCTCTGCAAGCCTCACTCCGTCATGGCTGAGGAACGCGGCAAAAAGTGAATCGATAACAGCGCTACTTCCATGCACGTGAAACTCGGCAACGTCTTCGCCGGTGGCGCTCCCGGGACCGGGCATCCACAACACGAGTGCCTGGTCAATGACCTCCCTGGAAGCAGGATCGCGCAGCAGACGTACCCGCGCCATGTGAGGTTGAGGAAGACCTGCGGCGATCCGTTTAAGAAGCAAACCCGCCTTTAAGCCAGAGACGCGAATCACAGCAATACCGGCCATACCGGACCCGCTTGAAACCGCGAAAATCGTGTCAGAACTATTCATTTCGGATTCGAATCGATACCATTTAAGGCACACCCAAGCCCGAGTTGGGCCCTACGCGTTCATTGAATCAAAGAAATCGCTATTGCCCTTGGTCTGCCGCAGCTTGTCCAACAGGAACTCGATGGCATCCACCGTGCCCATTGGATTGAGAATGCGACGCAGCACATAGGTCTTCTTGAGCAGCTCCGGCTTGACCAAAAGCTCTTCCTTGCGGGTACCCGACCGCAAGATATCGATAGCCGGGAACACGCGTTTATCTGCAACCTTGCGATCGAGGATGATTTCTGAGTTGCCCGTACCCTTGAATTCTTCGAAAATAACTTCGTCCATGCGGCTACCGGTATCAATCAGCGCCGTGGCAATGATGGTAAGTGACCCACCTTCTTCAATATTGCGCGCCGCACCAAAGAAGCGCTTGGGCCGCTGCAGGGCATTGGCATCCACGCCGCCGGTCAGTACCTTGCCGGAGGATGGCACCACCGTGTTGTAGGCCCTACCAAGGCGCGTGATCGAATCCAACAGTATGATGACGTCACGACCATGTTCTACCAGCCGTTTGGCCTTCTCAATGACCATTTCGGCAACCTGTACATGCCGTGTTGCCGGTTCGTCAAAGGTTGAACTCACAACTTCGCCCTTCACCGAGCGCTGCATGTCGGTTACTTCCTCAGGCCGCTCATCAATAAGTAAAACGATGAGAAAACATTCAGGATGATTGGTAGAAATTGCATGGGCGATGTTCTGCAGCAGAACCGTTTTACCCGTACGTGGGGGTGCAACAATAAGCCCACGCTGGCCCTTGCCCAATGGGGCCACGATATCGATAACGCGCGCCGAAAAATCCTTCCGTGTCGGATCAGGAATTTCCATTTCCAGCCGCTCATCAGGATAAAGCGGGGTCAAATTGTCAAAATGAACCTTGTGGCGCTTGTTCTCAGGGTCTTCAAAATTGATGGTATTTACCTTGACGAGGGCAAAGTAGCGCTCGCCATCCTTCGGGCTGCGGATCTGCCCCTCGACGGTATCACCCGTCCGCAAGGAAAACTTCCTGATCTGGCTGGGGCTCACATAAATGTCGTCCGGTCCCGCCAGGTAATTGGCATCGGCCGAGCGCAGAAAGCCGAATCCATCCTGCAATACCTCAACCACGCCCTC
>JANMKJ010000389.1:0-5073 GCA_031371945.1 Rhodobiaceae bacterium | reverse complement strand
GCAAGCCATGGCCTCGGGCAAGCGCTGGTCAAAATAACTAAGTGCCGCCGCATAGCCCGCAGCATCACGCCGGTGGCCAAACAGCATGTCGAAATCCACAAAGTTGGTGATCAGCATGCCACCATCCGCAAGCTTCGCCATTTCGCTCAGCGTCGTATCAAACAGGTTGGCATTACCGGAGGCCTTGACCTCGCGGCCGGTTCCCGAATGGGCGTAGATATCACCAATTTTGCCAATGGTGATGATATCGCGCCCCGCTTTTGTCAGAACATCCAGAAGCGTAGGCGATGGCGGCAATACGGTGTAGTCCTTGCGGTTGCCCGTGCGATTGAAGTTGGTCCGGTCAGTGCCGGTGAATGGTCGTGCAATGACCCGGCCTATGTTCATGTCGAAGGAAAGCTGCCGCGCCACCTGGCAAATCCCGTAGAGCCGTTCCAGGCCGAAGCTGCCTTCATGGGCGGCAATCTGGATAACACTGTCGGCACTTGTATAGACAATGGGCTTGCCCGAACGCATGTGCTCTTCGCCAAGCCGTTCAATGATCTCGGTTCCGGATGCATGGCAGTCGCCAAGAATGCCGGGAATGTGGGCTTTGGCAATGAACCCATCGGTGAAGGCTTTGGGAAATGTGGGAACGGTGTTGGGGAAATAGCCCCAGTCAAACAACACGGGAACCCCCGCTATCTCCCAATGGCCCGACGGCGTATCCTTGCCGTGGGAAACTTCCTCCGCATAGCCCCATTGCCCTTTGAGCGCTGAGACGGCAAGCGGGTTTTTTCCTGAAGCGGCTTGTGCAGCAAGGCCCAGGCCAAGCGATGCCAGATTGGGCACATCAAGTTTGACCGTCTCGGCAATATGCACAAATGTATTGGCGCCAACATCACCATATTTTTCCGCATCGGGCGCTCCGCCGATGCCGAAGCTATCGAGAATGAAAAGAAAAACCCGGCTCATTTGCCAACGCGTTCAAGGACGCAAGGTGTGGTGCGCTTTGCCTTTCCAATATGGTAGGCGGCACGGACGATCCTTTGCGCCGCCTCAAATCCATCCTCACTGCGGGCATGGACAAGGGCCAGTGGCTGGTTCTTGTCAACGGAACTCGCTTTCCCCGCAAGCTGTGTTAAACCCACCGCATGGTCGATTTTGTCAGACGCAACCCGCCTGCCACCGCCGAGTTCAATGACCGCGAGGCCCAGGCCGCGCGTATCAATGGATTCGATTTTGCCAGACTTCGCGGCATGCACGGGACGGATAATCGGTGCCAGCGGCAAGTGCCGCCCACAATTCTCGACGAAATCTGACGGTCCGCCCAGTGCTGAAACCATGCGCTGGAATCTCCCGGCGGCTTGCCCCGTGGCAAGGGCTGCTTCCAGTTTGGCCCGTGCCGACTTCGGCGTGGCCAATTTCGCCAGCACCAGCAGTTCCACGCCCAGCGAAAGTGTCACTTCATGCAATCGCACATCCCGGTGCGCGCCCGTGAGGTAGTCAACCGCATTCCTGATTTCAACCGCGTTGCCGGCGGCCGATGCCAACGGCTCATCCATGTCGGTAATAAGGGCGGAGGTTTTCAACCCGGCTCCATTGGCCACCTTCACCAGACTGTTGGCAAGGATGACCGCATCCTTCTTTTTCGCCATGAAGGCGCCGGAACCGGTTTTCACATCAAGCACCAGCGTATCAAGACCTGCGGCCAGCTTCTTCGAGAGAATGGATGCGGTTATCAGCGGCACGGATTCTACCGTGGCCGTGACATCACGGATGCCATAAAGCCGCTTGTCGGCAGGCGCCAGATCTGCGGTTTGCCCGATGATTGCGGCACCTGCCTGGGCTACGGTCTGGCGAAACAGGTCAAGGTCCGGTTGTGTCGCGTATCCCGGAATGGAATCGAGCTTGTCCAGCGTGCCGCCCGTATGGCCAAGGCCGCGGCCTGAAATCATCGGCACGTAACATCCGCAGGCCGCCAGCATGGGTGCGAGCATCAGGGACACATTGTCACCGATGCCGCCGGTTGAGTGCTTGTCCACCACCGGACCAGGCAAATCCCACTTCAGCACCGTGCCACTGTCGCGCATGGCAAGGGTCAATCCCACGGCCTCCTGGGGTTCCATGCCATTGAAGAATACCGCCATGGCAAAGGCCGCAACCTGACCCTCGGAAATTTCGCCCGTCGTCAACCCTGCAATGAAATCCTTCACCTCATCGCGCGTCAATGATTGGCCATCGCGCTTCTTGCGAATGAGCTCCTGCGGCAGCACTATTTCAGGTCTTTGATAAAACGGGTGAGCAACGCTTTCATGGCCGACGCTGCCTTGGCACCTTCGCGCTTGGTCTCCTCGTGCGACGGTGATGCACCTTCTATGCCCGCCGCAAGATTGGTGATCACCGAAAGGGCGGCAACCACAAGCCCGAAGCGCCGCGCCAGAATAGTTTCAGGCACCGTTGACATGCCAACCGCCGCACCGCCTACCAGCCTGAACATCTTGATTTCGGCAGGTGTTTCAAAGGACGGTCCGGAATACCACACGTAAACGCCCTGATGCAGCTTGACGCCTTCCTTCTTCGCAGCTGCCTTGAGCGCCTTCTGCAATTTTGGATCATAGGCATCAGTCATCGGCACAAAGTTTTCGTCACCGTGGCTGCCAATCAAGGGGTTCATGCCAGCCTGGTTGATATGGTCCGTCAGCATCATGATGGAACCGGGCCGCATCTTGGGGTTCAGTGAGCCCGCCGCATTGGTGAGTATGAGTGTTTCAATGCCCGCCGCCTTCAGCGCTTCAATGACGGGCCGCATGATGGCAGGATTACCGCTCTCATAGGCATGGGCACGGCCCGCCAATACGGCAATTTCCTTTCCGCCAACCCGGCCCACGACCAATTCCCCCGCATGGCCGGAAATCTTCGGCACCGGAAAGCCCGCAAGCTGTGAGTAGGGTATGCGCACCGCATCTTTCACCGCATCGGCAAACGAACCAAGGCTTGAACCGAGGATGATTGCGATTTTTGGGTTGCGGCCTTCAAGTCGTTTGAGGAGATCACTCATGATAAATTCTCCGGTCCGAACGAATCCGGCAATAGTTCGTCCAGCGTCATGGTCTTCATGATCCGGCCATCCTCGCCGCACATGTGGATTTTTACATCTCCCTTGGCAAACTCGCGGATCTTCTGGCGGCAGCCGCCGCACGGCGTGCACAAAAGGTCGCCGCTGCCAATGACTGCCATTTCGGCAATGCGGTCCCCACCTGCCATTATCATGGCGGCAATGGCGGAAGTTTCAGCACACCAGCCCTGGGGGTAGGCGGCATTTTCAATGTTGCAACCGCCATGGATGTGCCCCTGCGCATCACGTACCGCGGCACCCACCAGGAATTTTGAATAGGGGGCGTAGGCCTTGAGGCGGGCAGACTGTGCCGCAGCAATCAATTCATTCATGTTACCTGTCCTTGGTATAGGGAATTCCGCTGGCGCGTGGTGGCACGGACTTTCCGATGAAGCCCGCCAGCAGAATTACAGTCAAAAGATAGGGCAGCATGATGATGAACTGCACCGGAATTTCAAAACTGCCGATATGCACACCTTGCATGTAGTTGCCACCGGCCTGCAGGAAACCAAACAGCAGGCAGGCGTAAAGCGCAGGCCAGGCCCGCCAGTTTGCAAATATCAGCGCCGCCAGTGCCATGAAGCCACGGCCCGCTGTCATGTCGCGTACAAAACTTGCCGAGAGGGATGTCGAAATGAACGCCCCTGCAATGCCGCACAAAATTCCAGCGATAATGATGGCCTGATAGCGCAATGCGGCAACCGAGATGCCCGCCGTATCTACGGCATGTGGATTTTCGCCAACGGCCCGCAGGCGCAAGCCGAACCGTGTCTTGGCCAGGGCCCAGGCGGTGATCGGAACCAGCGCAAGTGCCACGTAGGTCAGGATGGAATGGCCGGAAACAATCTTGACCACGGAACTGATCACCGGAATCTGCGAAAGATAGTCAGCGCCCGGAAGATCAATCGGCATGAAGCGCGCCGCTTCCGGAAGTGCAGGGGTGCGGCCACCCTCCTTGTACCAGGTGTTGCCCAAAACTACGACGAGTCCTGCCGCCAGCATGTTGACGGCAACACCCGACACCACCTGGTTTCCCCGTTGGTTGATTGACGCATAGCCATGCGCCAGCGAAACACAAAGCGAAACGAGAATGGCAATGCCAAGTCCGATCCAGGCGGATTGAAAATGCGAGGCAGCCACGGCCGCAGCAAACGCGGCGGCCAGCATCTTGCCCTCAAGGCCGATATCAACGATGCCGGATTTTTCCGACCACAGGCCGGCAAGGCACGCCAGAACCAGCGGCACGGAAAGCCTGATGGTTGATGCAAGGATTTCAGGCAGCAGCGAAAGGTCCATGGCTAGTTATCCACCTTGATGAAGATGGTCGCAAGCAGCGGCCTGAAGGCATATTCAAGCGCACCCATGAAAAAGATCACCAGGCCCTGGATGACCACGATCATGTCACGCGAGATCAGGGGCTTGGCAAAGGATAGCTCGGTGCCTCCCTGATATAGCAGGCCAAACAGCATCGCCGACAGCACAATGCCAACGGGATGCGACCGCCCCATCAGGGCAACGGCAATGCCAACAAAGCCGGCACCACCCACAAATTCCAACAGCAGCCGGTGTTGCACGCCCAGAACTTCGTTGACCGCCATCAATCCGGCAAGGCCTCCGGATATGGCCATGGTAATCATGATGATACGGTCAGTTTTGATACCGGCATAAATGGCAGCAGCTGGATTGGCACCAACGGCACGAATTTCGTAACCGAGTTCCGTGCGCCATAGAAAATACCACACGGCCCAGGCGGCAAACATGGCCAGGAATACCGTGAGATTGAGCGGTGTACTCGGCATCTTCATATCAAACAGGCGTGCGATTTCGCGGAAATTCAGGATATAGGCACCGGTGATTTCGCGGCTTTCCACCGCCATTCTGGTGACTGGCCTGAACACGTTGTTGATCAGGTAGACCATGAGGCTGGCGGCAATGAAATTGAACATGATGGTGGTGATCACGATGTGGCTGCCGCG
>JANMKJ010000388.1:0-4509 GCA_031371945.1 Rhodobiaceae bacterium | reverse complement strand
CCGCGAAGTCAGGAGACCTGCCGCGCAACGAACCGGAGCGAGAGCTCCTTATGAAAACAGGTCGCACGGAGGGTGTCCATGACCAGTGTTAAAACGAATACGGTTTCCTTAAGCGTTTCCCAGCGCATGACTGCAGGCTTTGTGTGCCTGTTTGTTGGTGCTGCAATGGTGTTCCTTGTCGGCATGTCGCATATCAGCGCTGCCCACAATGCGGCCCATGATACGCGCCACTCCATTGGCTTTCCCTGCCACTAAGCAAAGGGACATAAAAACATGATCGGAAGACTTGTGCTCGCGGCACTTATCGCGGGAATGGCGGCTGGCTTGATTTACGGTGGCGTTCAGCATGTGCGAACCACACCTTTGATTTTGGCCGCAGAAGTATTTGAAACTGCACCAGCACACGACCACGGTGCTGCGGCCGCAACGACAACGCCTGAAGCGGTAGCACCTGCTCATACCCACGAAGAAGAAGAATGGGCACCCGCTGATGGCTGGCAGCGCACCCTATCAACCCTTATTGCATCAATGATCACCGGAGCAGGATTTGCTTTGTTGCTGGCCGGTGTCTCGTTGCTTACGGCATTTCCCATTACCGCCAAGAATGGTTTGATTTGGGGCCTGTGCGGCTTCCTGGCTGTAACCGTAGCGCCGGGTGCCGGGCTTTACCCCGAACTTCCGGGAATGCCCGCTGCAGACTTGATTTCACGTCAGGTGTGGTGGGTCGCCACTATCGTTGCCACAGGTGCGGGAATATTCCTCGTTGCCACAAGGCGGGAACTCCTGTGGTTGGCAGCGGCCGTCGTGCTCATTGCCCTTCCCCACATCATCGGTGCACCCCAGCCTGTAAGCCATGAAACAGCGGTGCCTGCGGGACTTGCAGCAAGCTTTGCTACCAATACCATTGCAGCGTCGGCCGTGCTGTGGTGCCTGATTGGTCTGTTCCTGAGCTTTGCGATGCAAAAATTCGGGAAGGATGCCTACGCATCATGAGTTTGGCCAAAATTCCAACGACAATCATTACCGGCTTTCTCGGAGCCGGTAAAACCACGCTCATCCGCCACATGCTGCAACATGCCGGCGGTCGCCGCATTGCCCTCATCATCAATGAATTTGGTGACGTCGGTGTTGACGGAGAAGTGCTCAAGGGTTGTGGTGATGCCGTTTGCAGGGAAGAAGACGTGATCGAATTGGCCAATGGCTGCATCTGCTGCACCGTCGCCGACGATTTCGTTCCCACCATGACGAGGCTGCTTAACAGTGGCACTTCATTCGATCATATCGTGATTGAAACCTCGGGCCTTGCCCTGCCCCAGCCGCTGGTGCGGGCCTTCAACTGGCCGGAGATTTCATCCCGGGTGACAGTTGATGGCGTTGTAACCGTGGTAGATGCCAAGGCGATTGCCGACGGCCGCTTTGCTGATGATGAAGAAACCATCCAGGCCATGCGCAAGGCCGACCCAAACCTCGAACATGAAAACCCCATCGAAGAACTGTTCGACGACCAGCTGAACTGTGCTGACATGGTCATCCTGAATAAGACCGACCTGCTCGACAAAAAAGAAAGCCTCGATGTGGCGACCGGCATTGAAGGACAGGTGCGCAAAGGCACCCGAATCCTGCTGAGCGAGCACGGCAAGCTCGACATCAACGCGTTGCTGGGCCTTGGCGCAGGCTCGGAAAGCGATATGGCAAACCGACTTTCTACCCACGAGCAGGAGGGCAATGAGCAGCATGACCATGATGATTTCATCAGCTTCACGGTTGACCTGCCCGAGGTAATGGACCGCGCCGCCTTGTTGCGCCGGATCACTGGCGTCATCACCAATTCCACAATCCTGCGCCTCAAGGGCTTTGCCCATGTCGCGGGAGCCTCATCAAGGTTGCTCATCCAGGCCGTTGGCCCCCGCATGAACAGCTATTTCGACAGGCCTTGGAGTGCGGGTGAACCCCGCGAAACCAGGCTCGTGGTCATTGGCGTCAAGGGCATAAACCAGCAGGCCGTGACTGCAGCACTGCTGGGCTGATGCATCTCCTTGCCACCACGAGCGGCGTGATTGATGGGGCAGCCGAAGCAATTGACCTCCAGCAATCACCCGCCGATGTGGTGGTACTCACTGCCGCCGATAGTGAAATAGCCTCACTCGCCGGCGCCTTTGATGCAGCACGGCACCCCAGCCTGCGGCTGGCAAATTTCCTGCAACTGCAGCACAATCTCTCCGTTGATCTCTACATTGAAAAAACCCTGGGTGCTGCCAAGCTCATCGTCTTGCGCCTTCTGGGTGGGCAAAGCTATTGGCGCTACGGTCTCGAGCAGATTGAAGCCTTGGCCGCAGCAAATTCCATCAAACTCGTCGTCCTTCCCGGAGACGTCCAGGCCGATGGCGAACTTACAGCCCGGTCAACCATTGCCATGCAGCACTGCGAACGCTTGCGGCAGTATCTTATCGCGGGAGGAACGCCCAATGCCGCAGGATTTCTGGATTATTGCCAGCATCTCCTGAGCGGTTCTGAAGCTCCCGGCCCTGCGGCACCGCTGCCGCCTGCAGGAATTTTTGTCACAACCCAGGGCAAGCACCATGCAGGTCTCATCTTCTACCGCTCACTTCTTGAGGGTTCACAAATAGAGCCAATAAACGCGTTAATCGCCGCACTTGCCAAACGCAAAGTAGGCTGCACCGCGATCTTTGTAACCAGTTTGAAAGACGCAGCAAGCGCAGAACTCATCGCCAAAACCTTCGCCGACAACCCCCCTGGCCTGGTGCTGAATACAACTTCTTTTGCTGCAACAACAGGCGGCGGCGGTGATCCCCTCGCCCCTTATGACTGCCCGGTTTTACAGGTTGTCTTGAGCAGTCTTGCCGAACAGACCTGGCGCAGTTCGTCCCAAGGCCTCGGCGCCCGTGATCTTGCCATGAACGTGGTACTGCCCGAACTCGATGGCCGCATTCACTCCCGCGCCATATCGTTCAAGAGCGACAGTCACCTTCACGAGCCAACCCAGTGCCGAATTGTTACCCACCGCCACCTGCCTGACCGGGTTGACTACGTGGCCGATCTTGCCGCCAACTGGCTCAACTTGCGAAATACAAAACTAGCCGAGCGGAAGATTGCAATCATTCTGGCAAACTACCCCGACAAGGATGGCCGCATTGCAAATGGCGTCGGCTATGATACGCCCGCAAGTACGATCGCAATACTAAATGCCATGCGGGCCTCCGGTTACCACACCGGGAGTTACCCAGACAGTGGCAATGTCCTCATCCAGGCACTGCAGCAAACGCGTAGCCACTCAACGCAATCGACGCTTAGCCTTGAAAACTATCAGACCTATTTCGCCCGTTTGCCCTATGCCGCGCGCGAACAAATCACCGAGCGCTGGGGCATCCCGGAAACGGATCCGTCATTTCGCAATGGAGCATTCCATCTCGCCATCAAGGCTTGCGGAAATGTGGCCGTGGCCATTCAGCCCGCCCGAGGTTACGGCATTGATCCCAAGGCTACCTATCACGATGCTGCCCTCGTGCCCCCACACGGCTATCTCGCATTTTACTTCTGGATGCAGTTTGAATTCGGCGCCCACGCCCTTATCCACAACGGCAAGCATGGCAATCTGGAGTGGCTTCCCGGCAAGGCCAACGGCCTGAGCGAAGAATGCTGGCCCGAAATTGCCCATGGCCCCCTGCCCCAACTCTACCCTTTTATCGTCAATGATCCTGGTGAAGGCACCCAGGCCAAACGCCGGACCTCTGCCGTGATCATTGACCATTTGACGCCGCCTCTAACCCGCGCCGAAACCTATGGGCCATTGAAGGACCTGGAAGCCCTCGTTGATGAGTATTATCTCGCTTCCGGCCTTGACCGCCGCCGTGTGGCCGCCCTCAAGCAGGACATTCTCAACCTCACCCGCCACACCAAACTGGATATTGATGCGGGCTTCACTGGCGATGATGACAGCGACCTCAACCGGCTTGACGCCTATCTCTGCGACTTGAAGGAAGCCCAGATCAGGGATGGCCTGCACATTCTCGGAACGTCTCCGACGGGTCGCCAGGAAACTGACCTGCTTGTTGCCCTCACCCGTGTCCCGCGCGGGTTGGGAGAAGGCGGAGATCAATCCCTCATTCGCGCCTTGGCCCAGGATTTCGGCTTTGAGAATTTTGATCCCCTCACCTGTTCAATGGCTGAACCCTGGAAAGGACCACGGCCCGCAGAACTCCTGAAGTTGCTGAGTGCACCGTGGCGCACCACTGGCGACACGGTGGAAAGATTGGAGCTGCAGGCTACCCAACTCATCTCGTCATTCCGGCAAGTGCGGGCTGGAGATGCCGTGGCTCCGGTACTACAGGAGATCGAAAACACCATTCGCCCAGCCCTTGCGGCCTGTGGGTCCAATGAAATCAACTCACTTCTTGCCGGCCTCAATGGTAATCGCGTTCCCCCCGGCCCATCGGGCGCACCGACCCGCGGCCGACTTGACGTGCTGCCGACGGGTCGGAATTTCTACTC
>JANMKJ010000516.1:0-2327 GCA_031371945.1 Rhodobiaceae bacterium | reverse complement strand
CTCATGAAACAGGATCCAGGTCATCAGTGCTGCAATGAGCGGAACACCCGCCTGCATGAGCAGGATGTTGGCCACGGTGGTGTGGGCAAGTGCTATTACAAACGAACTTGACGCGGTGGCAAAGCACAGCGCCACGCCAAGTCCGGGCAGCCCCATGTTCTTGAACAGAGTAAGGGTACCGCGCGGTCCATCGCGCCACAGCATGAAGCCAAGGAGGAAAAGGGCCGCAAAAATCGAACGCCAGAATACGACCGTCCAGTTATCGGAGACTACGAGGAAGCGCGAAATGGTTCCGCCAAAACTCCAGACAATGGCAGAACCAGCAACAAGGAAAATGCCCTGGCGGGTATCATGAGGGGACGTGGTCATGGCGTGATGATGAGTTCAGTGCTTCCAGAAATCGCGATGTGGTGCAAGCAGCTCATTTTCGATTTCGGGGAAGGGACCAAGTACCTCAATTTTCTTCTGGCCGGAAGCAAGCACGACCTCCGAACGGAGGCTCAACGTCGGGTTCTTCGGATGATTGCCGGTCAACGCCAGGAGCTTCTCCTCGGCGTAGCCGTAGACCAGCCGGCCGATATTCGCCCAGTAAAGCGTGCCCGTGCACATCGCACAGGGTTCACCAGTCGAGACCAATGTGCAAGTCCAGAGAAACTCCGATGGATAGGCAGTGGCGGCGCGCCGCGCAAGTTCGGTTTCGGCGTGGCGCACGGTGTTGATATTGGCCTGGCGCATGAGGACGGTGTTGTCGGGGCCGACCAAAATCGCACCGAACGGGTGATGACCGTGCTTGACCGCATCGATGGCAACGGCATTGGCCGTACGCAGGTGAGTGAGTATCTGGTCACGGGTCATCATTTCAACCGACATCCTCCCGAGGAACACTGGGCAGAGATTGCACGAATTTGACGCAGGCTGCAAGGCGGGTTCAATTTCCCAACAATCTCTTGCGCAATTCACCTACTGCATTGGCGTGGGCGTCGAAGCCTTCGTATTTTGCGATGACGCTGGCGTGTCTGGCGAGGTCGGGATAGGCGGCGGGGGTCACTTCGACCACGGAAGTACGCTTCATGAAGTCGTGGACCGAAAGGGCTGAGAACGTCTTGGCCCAGCCACCGGTCGGCAGCACGTGGCTGGGGCCCAGGACAAAGTTGCCGAGAGTCGACGGCGTATGTTCACCCAGCAGGATTTCACCGGCATGTTTCACGAGGTCGAGATAGGTGCGTGGTTCCTTGGAAAGAATTTGCAGATGTTCCGGGGCGTAGTCGTTGATGAAATCCATGGCCTCGCTGACACTGCTGGCAAGCAGGATGCCGCCGCGCGACGAGCCCAGCACCGCCTTGGTGTAGCCTACGCGTGCCGCACCCATCTGGTGCCAGTAGTTGGGAATGGCCTTGAGCGCTGCGTCGGCTACGTCCCTGCTGGTGGTGACCAGGAAGGCAGAACTATCATCGCCATGCTCGGCTTCGATGAGCAGGTCGAGGGCAGCCAGCCTGCCATCAGTGGTCGCGTCGGCAAAGATGATGGCTTCGCTGGGACCGGCGGGAGTGCCCGTATCAATCAGGTCAGACAGCAGGCGCTTGGCAGCCACCACCCACGGCGAACCGGGGCCTACGACTTTGACGTATCTTGAAATGGTTTGAGTGCCGTGGGCAACTGCAGCAATGGCCTGCGCACCACCGGCCTTATAGACCTTACTGACGCCTGCGGCGCGGGCGGCAACGAGGGTCGCTGCATCAATGTGACCATCGGGACCGGGCGGGGTGATGATGCAGATATCTTCGACACCGGCAACGGAGGCCGGGATGCAGGTCATCAATACCGACGAAGGGAACGCGCCTTTGCCGCGGGGAATGTAACAGGCAACGGACGGGATTGGCGTGGTGCGGTCACCGGCGCGGAGGCCGGGCTGGATTTCGGTGGACCATGAGGTTTCAGGTTTCTGCAGCTCATGGAACTTGCGGATGTTGGCGGCGGCGAAGGTGATGGCTTCACGCAGAGCAGCTTCAACTTCGATGTGGGCGCGGGCGAAATCGGCTTCCGTGGCCGCGATGGCACCTGCTTCAACCGGAGACTTGTCAAACTGCCGGGCAAAGCGGACGAGGGCGGCATCCCCCTCGAGGCGAACGGCTTCAATGATGGGCTTCACTTTTTCCAGAAAGGGCGTGAGATCGCTTTCGGTGCGCTTGAGAAGTTTGCCACGCTCAGCAGGGGTGAGTTTTTTCAGTTCGAGGAAGTTGATCATGCTATTCTCTTAGAACATTCTTCCCAAGAGCCCAATATGTCTTCGCCGGATTTATTCCGGCGACCCTTGGTGAAACGGCACC
>JANMKJ010000491.1:0-3395 GCA_031371945.1 Rhodobiaceae bacterium | reverse complement strand
CCTGGGGTTTGAGGCGGTTACCTTCACACGCGCGGCAGGGCTGGTCAGACTGGTACTTTGCCAGTTCATCACGCATCCAGTTGCTGTCAGTCTCCCGCCAGCGGCGCTCAATGTTACCGATGACTCCTTCAAACGGCTTTTTGGTCTTGTAGGAGCGCAACCCATCATCATAGGTAATTGTGACTTCGTCATCGCCCGTGCCATTCAGCACGGCATCCTGAAATTTCTTGGGCAGGTCCTTCCATGATGCAGTCATGGACGCCTTGTAATGCTTGGCCAACGCCTCAAGGGTTTGGGCGTAATAGGGTGATGTGGCACCCGCCTTTGACCAGGGGGCGATGGCACCTTCGCGCAGCGACAGTGAGGTATCGGGAACCACAAGGTCTGGCTCGAACTTCAATTCGGTGCCAAGGCCATCGCAAGTAGGGCAGGCGCCGAATGGGTTGTTGAACGAGAACAGGCGAGGCTCAATCTCCTCAATGGTAAAACCGGACACGGGGCAGGCAAATTTTTCCGAAAATATGATGCGCTCATGGGTTTCATTCTTCGACTTGTTGGCACTGTCCTCGCTGGTCTTGGAGGAATGCAGTGGCTTGTCGGTAAACTCGGCAATAGCCAGCCCTTCGGTGAGTTTCAGGGCGGTTTCGAAACTGTCGGCAAGGCGTGTGCCAAGATCACTGCGGACCACGAGGCGGTCGACCACGACGTCGATGTCGTGCTTGTATTTCTTGTCGAGGGCGGGAACGGCGTCGATCTCATGGAACACACCGTCGACCTTGACGCGCTGGAAGCCCTTCTTTTGCAAGTCGGCAAATTCCTTGCGGTACTCGCCCTTGCGGCCACGCACGATGGGAGCAAGAATATAGAGCCGCTCACCCTCAGGCAGGCTCAAGACCTTGTCCACCATCATGGTCACGGTCTGGCTTTCAATGGGAAGGCCAGTGGTTGGCGAGTAGGCAATGCCGACGCGGGCAAAAAGCAGGCGCATATAATCGTAGATTTCGGTGACGGTGCCGACGGTCGAGCGTGGATTGCGGCTGGTGGTCTTCTGCTCGATGGAGATGGCGGGTGAAAGACCGTCGATCTGGTCCACGTCCGGCTTCTGCATCATTTCAAGGAATTGCCGGGCGTAGGCCGAGAGGCTTTCCACATAGCGGCGCTGGCCCTCGGCATAGATCGTGTCGAAGGCAAGAGACGATTTGCCCGAACCCGACAGGCCCGTGAAGACGACAAGGGCATCCCTGGGGATTTCCAGGGACACATTCTTCAAATTGTGCTCGCGGGCACCCTGAATCGATATAACGCGTTTATGTTGGGACATGAGCCTGACTAGATCAAAACGTGAACGTATGCAATATGTGACATTCTAGGGATAAAACGGTCAGTAGATGTCAGCAGATCAGCGGATATCCACAAGGTTCTCAAGTGGGGGGTGATGACGGAAAAAGCAAAGATATTACGCGAGGTGTTTGGCTTTGACGCCTTTAGGCCAGGGCAGGAAGACATTGTCGACAATTTGCTTGGTGGGCGGCATGTGCTCGCTGTGATGCCAACTGGCTCCGGCAAATCCCTGTGCTACCAGGTGCCGGCCCTGGTAAGGCAAGGGTTGACCGTCGTGGTTTCGCCATTGGTGGCCCTGATGCAGGATCAGGTTGCGGCATTGAAGCTGGCTGGTGTCGCGGCGGAGACCATCAATTCATCCGCCTCCCGTGAGGACAATATCGATATCTGGAGGCGGGTGGCGCAAGGACTGGTTCGCATCCTCTACATGGCGCCGGAAAGGTTGATGACCGAGCGCATGATCCAGGCGCTCCAGAAGCTCAATGTTTCGCTTATTGCGGTGGATGAAGCGCACTGCATTTCCCATTGGGGTGCTTCATTCCGACCGGAGTATGAGGCCTTGCATGGCTTGCGCGGGGCCTTTCCAGATGCGGCCATCGGAGCATTTACAGCAACAGCCGATGAGGCGGCCAGGCGCGACATCGTGGCGAAGTTGTTCGGCGGCAAGGCTACTGTTTTCGTATCCGGTTTTGACCGGCCAAATATCCGCCTGACCGTTCAAAGCAAGGATAACGTCAAGCAACAGCTTTTGCGTTTTCTTGGCGATCATGGGGGTGAAAGTGGCATAGTCTACTCACTGTCACGCAAAAGCACGGAAGACATCGCGGAATTCCTGGTGGCGAAGAAGTACCGGGCCGTGGCCTATCATGCTGGGCTTACTCCTGCCCAGCGTTCCGAAGCGCAGGACCTGTTCATGACGGAGAAGGGCGTGATCGTCTGTGCTACCATTGCCTTTGGCATGGGGATAGACAAACCCGATGTGCGCTTTGTTTTTCATGCCGACCTGCCGTCTTCGCTCGATGCCTATTATCAGGAAATCGGCCGGGCTGGTCGCGATGGAGCGGCGGCGCATGCCCATATGGTATTCGGTCCCGGAGACATTCGCCTGCGCCACCAGTTCATCGACCGCAGCGAAGCAAGTGATGAGCACAAGCGACGCGAAAGCCGTAGGCTTGACGCATTGGTTGCCTATTGCAAGGCACAGACTTGCCGACGCGTAGCGCTGCTGGCCTACTTCGGAGAGACTACAAATCCTTGCGGTAATTGCGACTCGTGCCTGGGAACACAAAAAACTTCAGTTGCCAAGCTTTTGGCTGATCCCCGAGCTGGAGCCCTGCTGGTGCGACTGAAAGCTTTGCGCATGCAACTTGCAAAACAGGCCCGGGTGCCAGCCTATGTGATATTTTCTGATCGTTCACTGATTGACATGGCCGACCGGGTGCCATTGACCAAATGGGACTTTGGCGAAGTACATGGCGTGGGGGCGGCCAAACAGGAGAAGTTTGCCGATATTTTCCTGAAGGAAATCAAGGCGTTTGCACACGCGACTGCCGCTGCCAGTCGCGAAAGAGATGAATGACAAGTGCGGCGAATACGACACCGCCGCCGACAAGGGTTCGGGTGGAAGGGATTTCATGGTGCACCAGCCATACCCAAATCGGACCCAATACGGGTTCAAGGGTTCCTACCAAAGCCGCAAGGGCAGCTGGCAAGAGGCGGGCACCGGTGACAAACATGGCAAGTCCCAGCCCGAGGTTTATGGCACCAAAGGCAATGAGCCAGGCAAAATCGGTGGCTGATACAGCATAACTTGTCGCAAGCGAACCCGCGACACAGGCGGCAATGGTAACGCCAAAGCACACGGCAGGCGACATGCGGACATTCGAATGACGCCGCGTGATGACCGTGGCGATGGCAAACATCACGGAAATCAACAGGGCCAGGCCATCGCCAATGGGAGAGACTTTGCCGGAAAATGAATCCGAGACCATGATGGCAACACCGGCTATCACTGCAGCAATGGCAATCCACGTGGCGCCGGAAACTTTCTCATG
>JANMKJ010000452.1:0-10021 GCA_031371945.1 Rhodobiaceae bacterium | reverse complement strand
CCCGTCCGCATTGATCATGATATAGCCAGTTGGCCTGTCACCATACATGTCGAAGCGCTCACCTGACGCAGCATCTTCATATTGAATGGAATCAAGTGCCCACGTGCCCACTATTGGATGTAGCGCCATTGCTCACCTCGTCGCGTATCTCATTCCCCGGCAGAGTCATCAAAGCTCAATCGACAGAGTGAGACAATTCAGTATGTTTCTAGTTCATTTACAATTACGAACGACAACCTCTGGCTCGTCCGCTTTAGGTCACAAGCTGACAAATTGCCAAGACGAAAGTCCGTCTGTTTTGGTCCGGATGCGGAAGAATGCCGCAACACGGCGCGCGAAATCAAACAATTATCAATCCTGCATTCCCGCTTTTTGTAGTGCTTCAAACAGGTGATCGATATCCTTATGATCCTTGTACTCGAATGCACCATGTGTCAACGCCGGAGTGAATCCGCAGCGACCTGCCGGAGCAAATGTGCAGCACGGAAGCAAGCAATAGAACCCCCGATACTGAATGGCAAGTTGGTTTTCAAGGTGTCAATCGGCCCGTCAGCCGAGCACGCCGGCAAACTGGAGAAGACTTTTTATGTCCTTGATTGTGCCGCAACTTGCAAGGCGAAGCGGGCTCATCTCTGGTGTCCAGCTACCGCCCTCGCATTTCAGCGCCGAATGGGGATTCATGCGCAACAAATTCATGATTGTGCCGCGCACAATTGCTCCCGCAGTGGGACCCAGCGCATTGCCGTTGGCATTCACTTTGGCCTCACACAGAAAGTAGACCCACGGCGGTGTTTTAACATCAAAACCTGTTTCGCTCAGCACATCCATTGCAGAATCAAGCGTGAAAGCACTTCTGATTTGTGCAGATGTCAATGGTGCTACGCCCAGTTTTGCAGCCAGGTCCTGGCCGGTCGGCATGAAGCGATGGTATCCTCGCCTGAGATTGCGATAACTGATCGAAGCAAGACCATCCGCCATCTTGACGGGCGTATTAACGTCACCGAGCGAGCTCATCGTTGTCGGCAAAACCAAGTCAATGTGGTCGGCGCCACTGTTGCCGGTATTGGCAACCTTAAGAAACCGTGCCCAGTCAACGACCCAATGGGTTGGAAGCTGCTTATTGTCCTGAGGGCTGTTACCCATGTTGCCGCGCGTTGTGAATTCAAACAAGTTCCGAAGGGTCGCCTCCTGCCCTTCAAGACCCCCGTCGCCAAAGAAACGATTATAGTCATAGCTTGCCGATATCATCGAATGTCCAAAGCGAAAGGCAGCGGTGGTGAATTCAAACGGCACAGCGCTCCTCTGGATCAAATGCACTTGCGAGCCCACCGCCTCATCGGGCACCAGCTTCTTCAGAAAATCATGCACGATGCAGTATTGATAGTGGCGGGTTACCAGGGAGCGCGCTTCCCTAAACAGCTGAGCGCTATTGGGATACTTATGTTTTAAGGCATCAATCACCCGGTTGTGAAAGAGCATGAAGGCAAGATGCAGCTGACCTAGAACGACATTCTCGTCATTGCGACGATCGGCGATTCTTGCCACTTTCAAGCAGGGATCGCGCACTAGATCATGGCGCAGCATCTTGTCGAGTTCGGCCTGAGGCCGCTGCGGTGGCGCAGGATCATCATGGGTTTGGCCCAAACGAAATTTCATTGTATCCAGATCATAGAGAGAATCGATCTCGCTATTGCCGTTTGATGGTCCACTGCCATAGAGGCTGTAAAGGGAAAGAGGTTCGGGGTGCTGGTTTAAAATGTTGTTGACAAGCCACTGGGGATTTGGTGGCCGCTTGGCAGTCATCAGGGCTACCGCATCAGGCCCAGCTGTCACCACTTCTGTTGGGCTGACAGAACTTCCTGCGGCCTTGTCGGTAATTGATTTCAGGTAGAGTGGCGTTGCAACTGGCGCTGACAGATCATGATTTACGAACTGCCCAAAATACGTGTAGATTGCTGACATATGAGAGTTAGTGCGAGCATCAGAAGCTTGACGGTCAACCTGCTCGGCTAATCGATTCAGATTTTGGAAATATTTGGCGCACGCGTCAGGCGGTCGATGGGATTCAGCTTCGGCCAGATCGGGGAACATGTAACAATAGTGGCAATCGGTGGCAGCTTGCGCCACGCCATTTTCAGTCGCGCTACCTACGCTGCCATGGTCTGTAGGAATAGCGTTCATGGTGTTTGTACCTTTCCGTTCTATCGGGATGCAAGAGTACTCGGGTTTTTAGGTGGCTCAATAAGGCTCCAAGGTTTCAATCTCGTCGACGTTCTGAACTCCGTCAAACTGCGGCTGCTTAATTGACTGGGAAATGATCCGCTCCCTATTGGGAGTCCGGTGCAATGCAGAGAGCGTGGGCACGATCACTTTGGCAGTCTGCAGCAAGTCCTCCCTCCGGGTCAAACAAACTGCGAAAATCTCATGGCCCGCTTTCTTCAATTGCATTAGCGGATCAACCGCTGCGGATGGATTTTCGACAACTGCCCGGTTCGGTTCAAACTGTATCATATCTATCACCGAGGCCTTGGCAAGCCAGTCTTCAAGTTCTGCATTGGGCGATCCCATCGTCATCGAAACCTCCATCTGGATCATCTCGGTTACGGCCAAAACCGCTGCAGCGCCAAAATCCTTGGCCGCTGCACTGCCGATTGCTATGCGGCGGCCATTGTCATCATAAGACACAGCAGCAACGACAGGAACTCCAATATCGCCGGTTATGTCAATCAACCGAACACGCCGTTGCCGCTCACTCAACCACCAGGAAAGCCTTGGCGCCAACCGATCCAGATGGGAGATTGAGATATGCCGGCGGCGTTGGCGGCCATACCACCAGATCGCCATCGCGTCCCTCTCAATGCATTCAAGCAACGCGCGATTGAGCGCATCGCTCCAATTGCTGCCACTGGCACAGCCATTGCTGTCCGCGTCATAAACCAATGGCTCGTTGAAGACCGCCGCCCAGTCCAAGTAAATGCGCTGTGCTGGCAAAAACACAGGTGGCCCGCCGCTGATACTTTGCGCCAGCACATGGGCAAAGCCATCCTGCGGCCTGAATTGGTTTTGCTCCCGGTCGCAACTTCGCGCCAAGCTTGCCTGCAGTTCCACGCTTTCTGCAGCGGCGGAGAGCATTGCCTGGGCGGCACTAAGGCCTCGCCCGGCGGGAAGTCTGGCGCGCATTCCCGTTGTTTCTGGAACAATGGGCACCGCCACGGCAACGAAAACAGGGCTTTCCGGAAGGTCAATCTCACACACCCGGAAATGCGCACGGAGGCTGCCAAGCAGGTCCTGAAGCTGAGTGTCCCAAATGCGAGTCATGAGGCAGAGTCGACACGACACGCTTACGCCTTGCAAGTGCAAATCTGGCAGCCGAGACGGCAATTCACGGTGGTTTCACGCTGCCCTAGCCATGTTGGGAATGTTCTCAATGGAGGAAACAATGGCGTTTATCAAACTAATGTCCAACAACCCCAGTGTGGCACTGCCAGCAGGCAATGCCATCATCGCCTTGAGCAATTCGGTTTTCAAAACAACTCCGGACAGCGCATGGGCCAAGTTCGTGGTTGACCCGCATCAATGGCTTTTCAACAATAACTACCGCTACGTCGACAAGAATTATGCAGAAATCGGCGATGGCAAGATCCCATTGTCACTTGAACTGATGCCAGTTTATGACAGCGCAACGCGCATGCATATCAGAATTCCCTGGAAAGAGACTCTCCAACAAGCGCAAACCACTCCGTTGCAAGACGAGCCCAACTACCAGCGTCAATTTCCGGCAATTCTTGCTCACTATTTCATGCGCAGCTGCCGGTAGCTGACCACCAGGCTGTGCCGGCGGGCGGTCTGGAGCTCGGTCTTGCTGTCCCAAACCCTTTCCTGCGGGTCAGGCGTCAATTACTGAGAGACCGCCCGCGAGGTGGAAATTCCGCGCTTTGGCGAGGCCTGTATTGAGTGCAAGCCGCCCATCTTGCGATACCACCGGAACGGCCATCAGCAGCCACTTTTCGATGTCGGGCCATTGCGGTACGCCGACGCCGGCCCACTTTTTCCTGAACGTCGCAATGAATCCTCTGAAGGCCTCTGCGGCCTGCTGCTCTTGATCAAGCATTGCATAAGCGGCTGCCTGCCAGGCACGGGTTTCAATCATTACATCAAGGCACCGCGATACACTGTCTATCGCTCCTTTGAAATCGCCGCGCAAGTACTGCATCGCAGTCAGATATCCCAGAAAATACTCAGGGTGCAGTGGGTTTAGATGCAAGGCATTGTCTGCCCAGATGCGTGCGGTTTGATGATCACCGATAAAACCCATGCCCATGGCGCTGGCAATAAGAGTTTCTGAATCATGCGGGTTGAGTTCGACGGCCAGTTTGAAATGAGATTCAGCCCTCCCCCCAGACCCTGCCATCAGCCAGCTCCAAGCCATGCTCAAATGATTACGCGAGTCAAAAGGATCAAGCGTGATTGCTTTTTGCGCCAGTTCAAAACCTCGTTTGATGTCCTCTACCGTACCGAGGTATCCTGGGCGGACAAATCCCTGCGTCATCAAAACGCCAGCGAGACTGGCATAGGCGCAGGCCAATCCCGGGTCGCGCTCAATAGCCTTGGATAACAGCGTTTGGGCTTCCACGTCTTCCCTGATTGACCACGCTCTCGAAAGCTGGTGGCCTTTCAGCCACAAATCATAGGCGTCTGCGGCACTGGGCGGCTTGCGGGCAAAGCGCAGCAGGGCAATGTGATTGATGCGCGATGCCAACTTCGCAGAAATGGTTCCTGCAACGGAATTGCTCATCATTTGCAGTTCGATATGGGAAACTGGCAATACATCCGACCACACCTGGCTGCCGTCGGTGCAGTCGACAAGGGACACGAACAGCTGGCCTTGCTGCTGGCGCCAGTCCAATACCGTGTCTATTGCATAGTCTGCGCCGATGGCGGCGCCCAGATTTTGGTAGTCAACCCTGATTTTTGAATCGAAGCCACTGCTCGGCCACGACAGTATGATCCAGCAGCGGAACCGTGACAGGCTGACCTTGAGCAGTCCGGCAAATCCATCGCCCAGATAGTCCCGGCTATCATCTTGAAAGCGGCTAAGCGGCGGACGGATTGCGATTTTCGGCAGGCCGCCGTTTGCAAGATAGCCGCCAATGTTAGACGCTAGTACTTGCCTTTGCGGCACTGGTCTGACCAGATCATCTCCGCGCTTGATCGCTACCAGCAAGTCCAAGGATTCTTGCGATGGTTCGCTGTCCAATTCATCAGCCAGCAGTTGTTCCAGCCTTGCGAATTGCCGCAGCGCCCCAGCCTGGTCGCCGCGCGCCACATAGAACCGCATCAAGAACTGGTGCGCCATCTCGTGGCTGGGCTCAATGCGCACCAGCTCTTCTGCTATCTCGCGGTCGGCAAAGTCATCTGCCTTTATCTTCTGTTGCAGGTGATCGGTGAGAAGGTTGGAAATGAGCGCCTGCAGGCGAGTTCTTTCAACGTGTACCCAGGCTTCCAGGACTGGCGCCGCAGGCAAGGTATCACCGAACAATGCTCCATGCCAGCGACGGGCGGCTTCGAGTGCCGCCGCCTGATCGGATTTGGCTGCCCCGATTTGCCGGATCAGTGTAAGAGCATCAACCTCCACATTGTCCCTCAATATGCCAACATCCAGCCGACCGGCGACTAGAATGTGATCGCTGGCCGGTCCCAATACATCGCGAATTTCCTTGAGGCATTGGCGCAGCGACGAGCGTGCCAACTCCTCGGGCGCTGGATCCCACAAGAAGGATGCGAGCTTTTCGCGGCTCATGGTAGCCCCGGGCCACAGCGCGATGAGCCCGATCAGGCAGCGGGCCTTTCTAGACTTGAAGGCAAACTCTGTGCCGGTCTCCGCATTCAAAATCCTGCAGTCGCCCAGTACCCTTATATGAAAAGTTGCGCCCATAACCAGCCCTTACGCATAACTTCTGACGACATTGCTACACGGCCATAACATATGCAACTGGACCATTTTCTGCGGCATGAGAGGGTTAATTCAGGAGCAATCCTAGGTAAAGTTACGGCCTCTTTTCCAGTCGGCACCCCTTGCCGACCGGGCCGGGATTCACGGCTTTCGCCACTCATTTCACGCTGCAATGACGCTGGACATACGGACCACCGTTAGGCTGCTCCCATCGATTTCGGAAATCCTAAATGACCGAAATTGACAGCCTTCAACACCAAATGAAATGGGAGAATCCAAGATGCATAAGACCTTCGTCTACTCAACATTACTCGCTTTCGTGATCGGCTCGACTGCCATGACCACCACTGCAAAAAGCGATGAATTGGCACAAACCGTAAGACTGTGCGAGGCAAACCCTAATTGCGCCCATCAACCCCCTGACACGACGGGCGTCAGGCTATTCATGATACGTACCAATGGCATGACAATATCAGTGCGGTGCGCGCCGGATGGAAGTTGCTGGCGCATGTATCCCAAGAGGGGTGCCGTACCGGTTACAAGCATGACAAACCTGCTAGCGGCCAAGTGAGATGCGGCGCGCTCAGGCCAATGGACTGCTGTTGCTGGCTGCCCTTCTCTGGGGCGCCGGCAATGTCGCGCAAAAGACGGTGCTCGAAGATATTGGGCCATTCACCGCTGTTGGATTGAGATGCCTGATCGCAGCCTTGGTTCTGGCACCCTTCTTTGCCCCAGCCATCGCCAGCCCCAAGGCAGGTGAAATTAAATGCGCCGCCATGGTCATCACCACCTTCGCAGTTGCGGTGACGCTCAATCAGATGGCATCAGGCCTCACCACGGTCACCAATACCGGATTTCTCATCAACACCAGCACGGTGTTCACGCCTATCGCCGGCTGGCTCCTCTTGCGCCTTCGGACGGGATACATGGTGTGGCCCGCCGCTGGCCTCACGCTGCTTGGTGCCTCTATGATGAGTGGCGAGATATTCGTGCGGCTTAATCCAGGCGACGCGCTGGCAATTGCAGCCGCTTTTTTCTATTCGCTCTGGATGATCTATCTCGGCCAGTTCGTAACCCGGCATGGCCAGGCTGGTCTCATAACCCTGGCGCAATTCGCCTTGACGGGCCTTGCCTGTCTTGCCATCGGCCTGAGTTTCGAACCCGTTAGCATTGCTGGCCTTCGAGCGGCGGTTCCCGAACTTCTGATGCTCGGAGTGGTTTCAACTGGCATGGGCTATCTACTACAGGCAATTGCCCAAGGCTACACCAGCGCCAGCGAAGCGGCCGTCATTGTCAGCGGCGAAGCGATATTCGGGGCGCTTTGCGGCTTCATCTTGCTGGGCGAAACCCTCAACAACTACGGCCTCATTGGCGCCGCCCTCATCATAGGCGGGATCGTTACCATGCAGTTCAAGCGCTTTACCCTCTACCCCAGTTTGCATTCCAAAGGAGAACAATCATGAAAGGCTATGAAGAGTTCAAAGGCTACCGAACAAGGATAGCCTATGACCCCAAGACCAAGACATTCTCCACCCGCACAGTGGCCATTACCGAGTTTTCCAGCAAGGCTGACAAGAGAAAACACCCGGCACGCAAGCGCATAGCCGCGAAGAAGCGGTCGAAACCAATGAACATCTTTTTACGTGCAATTGCGCCGTGAAACACAACCCCTTTCCAGGAGAAATAGCCATGCGTCCGCACATCATTCACTCCGACCACTTCAACTATGTCAGTCCGGAGGCGCATATGCAGCCTGTGTTTTTAAGCACGGAGGCGCGCATGCGCACCGCCCATGAAAATCATTTGGGTTATCCCTATAATTTGAGCTTCGAACCGCGTGTGCCCGCAGCCCTCAGCAAATACCTGATCAACAATCTTGGTGATCCTTATGCCGGTTCGCATTACGCTTCCGAGGTCTGCGAATTAGAGCGGGAAGCAATTGAATGGTTGATGCGACTTTGGGAGTGCAAGGACCACGCGCAGTTCTGGGGCTCGATAGGAGCGAGTGGCACAGAAGGCAACCTATGGGGCATCTATTTAGGGCGCGAGGCGCTGCCAGACGCCGTCTTGCTGCACAGCGCCGAAGCGCATTATTCGATCCCCAAAGCCGCCCGGCTACAACGCATCGAAGCGGTGCAGGTCGATTGCAATACGGAAGGCGAAATTGATATTGCGGCTTTCGCCAAAGAGCTAAAGCACCTGAAAGGCCGTCCAGTGATTGTGGCGCTCACCTGTGGTACCACCATGAAGGGTGCCCATGATGATATTGGCGGCGTTATTCGTGCGCTCGATAAGGCGGGCTGCGCGCGCTACGTCCACGTCGACGGTGCGCTCAATGCCATGGTCATCCCGTTCCTCGCTGAGGCGGAAGATGGCATCCGCCCCTCGTTCCGCCACGGCGTCGACAGCATCTCCACCTCCGGCCACAAGATGATCGGCACGCCCATGCCTTGTGGCGCGCTGGTGGCGCGCAGAGTTCATGTTGAGCGCGTAGCGACTTCAATCGCCTATTTGCGCTCCAATGACACAACCTTGATGGGCTCACGCAATGGCCACGCGGTTCTCGCCATATGGTCGCGCCTTATGGGCCATGGGCAGGAGGGTTTCAGCGCCGACGCGCGCGCCTGTGTGAGGCGTGCGCAGGCATTGGCGGAACGGCTGCGCTCAGCCGGCGTACCCGTCCTTTGCAATCCGTTGTCGCTCACCGTGGTGTTTCCGCAGCCAGCTGAGCAGATCGTCCAGACCTATCAACTCGCCTGCTACAAGGGCGAGGCTCACGCCATTGTCATGCCCAATGTTACAGAAGCCTTGATGGAGCGATTTTCGGCTGACTACACCAGATGGTGGCGCAACAAGCCCCTCTGATTGCCGTCAAGTTTACGAAATCCTTGATTTACTAGTGTTTTGCCACTTCTGTCATCTCCTGGCACCCTTGGCGATGAGGGCCTGCAGGACGCTGTCCTGCACTCGCACGGAGCGGCCAATGCGAAACTGGGGTGGAGATCATGGCACCAACTTCGCGCGAATTGATATCCCTGTGAGCGAAAGGAAAAGTGACAGTGCCACGCTCTCTGGGGATTGCCCAGGATCTCTCATTCGCGGAATGGAGTTGCGGAGCCACTTCAGTTGCCCTGCGGCATTCGCGACCATAAATTCGCGCCTTCAAAAGAGGAGTTCATCATGCCTTCAAATTCAACCCAAATGACCAGTCTCGGCCAAACGGGGCTGTCAGTTAGCAACATCAGCTTCGGGCTCGCGCCGCTTGGTGACATGCCGGAAACTTATGGCCACGGTGTCTCTGCACAACAGGCACGCAGTACACTACACGCAATATTCGACAGCCCCGTCAACTTTATCGACACAGCGCGAAATTATGGCCTGGGTCGTAGCGAAGAACGTATTGGGGAGGTCATTCGCGAGCGTGGTGGGCTGCCACGGGGGTTTGTGGTGAGTACCAAGCTCGACCGCGATATGGAGAGCAACCGGTTTGATGGCGCCCAGGCGCGCCGGTCCCTGGAAAAGAGCCTCAAGGCCCTGTCACTTGACCAGTTTCAGATGCTTCATCTGCACGACCCCGAATACGCGTCCTCCCTTAATGACGTAACCAGGTCTGGTGGTGCGCTGGCAGAGCTTTTCAAAATGAAGGAAGAGGGATTTGCCCAGACTGTAGGTCTTGCTGCGGGTAAAACCGATGTGATGATGCCACTATTGCATGACTGGGACTTTGACGTGCTCATTACCCACAATCGTTTCACGCTGGTCAATCGCAATGCAGACGACATGATCAATTTTGCCCGCGAACGCGGCACCCTGGTACTCAATGCAGCACCCTATAGCGGCGGCGTGCTGGCCAAGGGATCGGCACTATACAAGCGCTATGTCTACCAGACGGCAACTGCTGAAACTCTGGCACCTGTTGCAAGACTGGAAGATATCTGCGCGCGGCATGCCATTCCTCTCGGTGCTGCGGCACTGCAGTTCTCCTTGCGAGATCCACGCATTGCCTCAACAATCATCGGCATCAGTCGGCCTGAACGGATAGCACAAACACTGGAATGGAGCCGTTAT
>JANMKJ010000395.1:0-3141 GCA_031371945.1 Rhodobiaceae bacterium | reverse complement strand
CATGGCGATCGCGGCCTATTCGATCCCGAAGCGCCGTAACATGAACCTCAAAATTCTTGAGACTGAAAAGCAACTGGTCGAAAGCAAGAAACAGGAAGACGAGCGCAATTCAGTCAAGGAATTCCTGCGCACCAGTGAAATAGAATTATGTCTTGGCAAGCAATTGGCCACCACAATGCTGATCGAGCATGGTGAACTTGCCCACCGGGTTTCCAAAATGCGCCGTAAATTCGCGCAGCAGTATGGTTTTGTGGTTCCGGAAATCCAGCTCAGCGATGACTTTTCGATTCCACCCAAGTCCTACAACATCAAGATCCATGGCACGGCCATTGCCACGTTTGAGCTCCGCATCGGCGAAGTCATGGTGCTTCCGGGCGAAATGGAAAAGCCCGACCTGCCCTATGACGATGCACGCGAACCTGCCTTTGGCATGAACTCTGTGTGGGTCCAGGACGTGTTCGCCGGTGAATTGAAGCGCACGGGTTACAATCCGATTGATCCCATGTCGGTCATGCTGACCCATTTGAGCGAAATCGTGCGCAACAACCTTTCCCATCTGCTGTCTTACAAGGACATGCGGTCACTGATGGACAGGCTTGAGCCTGAATACAAGAAACTGCTCGATGAGACCTGCCCGTCGCTCATTTCCTTTTCGGGCTTTCAGGCCATTCTCAAGCTTTTGCTGGCAGAACGGGTATCGATCAGGAACATCCATCTCATACTTGAAGCCGTGGCCGAGATCGCACCCCATGTGCGCAAGCCTGAAGCCATCGTCGAACACGTCCGGGTGCGCATTTCGCAGCAGATCTGCGGTGACCTGGCGCAGGATGGTGCCCTCAAGGTCATGCGGCTTGGCAGCCGGTGGGACCTTGCTTTCCACCAGAGCCTGAAGCGCGACTCGAAAGGCGAGGTCGTTGAATTTGACATCGACCCCCGCCTGATCGAGCAGTTCGCGCAGGATGCCACTAAGGCCTTCAAGCCACACATGGACAAGGGTGTTGAGATCGTGATTGTGACGGCACCGGAGGCGCGTCCCTATGTGCGCATGATCATCGACCGGCTGTTTCCGAACCTGCCCGTGCTTTCGCACATCGAAATTGCCCGCAGTGTTCAGGTGGACGCGCTCGGCGTCATTTCATGATTCCGCTGGTATCGGACGCCGTGTTCGTGGGCGTTCTGGTACTCTGCCGGGTGGGGAGCTGCATGATGCTTTTGCCCGGCTTGGGCAGCACCCGCATTCCCATGCGGTTTCGTGCCCTTCTGGCCGTGGCCATTTCCCTCACGCTCTGGTCGCTTCTCTATGATGTGGGTGCAGCGGCCACGCGTGAAGCGGGTGAGTCCGGCAAGCCGCTGCTTCTTGCCAGCGAGATACTGAATGGCCTCGTCATTGGCTTGCTGGCGCGCCTTCTGATGGTTGCCCTGCAGTTTTCCGCGACCATTCTTACCAATGTTATCGGACTGGCTCCCACACCCGGAGTTCCTGTGGACGACATGGAAGCTTCACCACCACTGGTCAACCTTATCAGCCTCACGGCAACGGCGCTGGTCTTTGCCACCAACCTGCACCATGAGCTTCTGCGAGCGCTCATCGATTCATATTCGGCACTCAAAATCGGTGCGCCAATTGACATGGGTTGGTACCTCGACCAGCTCTTGGGGAGGCTGGACCAGACGTCGGCGCTGGCGCTTCGCCTGTGCGGACCATTCATTGTCTATTCCATTGCGGTCAACCTGGCGATCGGCTTTGCCAACAAGTTCACGCCGCAGATATCGGTTTACTTCGTGACCACGGGCATGGTGGCGGCAGGTGGACTTTTCCTTGTCTATTTCACAATCGACGACTGGCTTGGACTTTTCCTGCAGGACTTCCGCTCATGGTTGATTTGAGGGGTTCCCATGCCCGATAGATTGAAAAAGCTCATCAGGCTGCGCAAGACCTGGGAGCTTCGCAAGAAGGCGTTGGAGCACCGGATTGCCGGAACGGGGGTGAAAATTGCCAATGTTGCAACGGAAGAGGAACTCCTGCTTGATTCACTTGGTGGTTTGGCCGGAACGGGAACGCTGTTTCCCGAACTCGTCACCCGACGCCTGGCAAAACTCAGCAGCGTGAAGTCACAACTTAATCGAGAGCTTGATGGAATGCGGCAGTCGCACCGCGCTGACTCGCAGAACCTTCGTCGGTCGGAGATTCTTGAAGAACGACAGCGTAAAGATGTGGGCTTTCGCCACGAGAATGCTGCCCTGGAGACGACACTGGAAGTGTTTCTGGCAACACGACGAGACGCTTCGTAAGATTGCCGCAAGCGAGGCTTGCGATCATGGCGCAAAGATAGACTTTTGAGGTTTAACGCCCATGGCCATTGCAATCTCCACGGATCTCGTGCTTGACGTCGTCAGGGCCGCCAATCCAGACCGGGTGAAAGTCGCTCAGGCCAATCTCGGGAATGGAGGTGCTGTAACCGGAAATGGCCAGCAATTCGCCGCCGCAGTAACCTCGGTGCAGCAAAAGTCAGGAATTGGCCAGTTCCTCACCCATGATATCGTAGGTGATGTGGTCAACGGGGCCGATCCGGGACGGCGCGAGGGTAGCATTCTCAAACTCGCAGGCGTGACTGACCCCTCCCAAATCGACATGTCCAGCATGGTGGTGGCGGCAGGTGATAGCTCGCCGGGTGGCGTGGCCCCAACCAAGAAGCAAGTGGCCTACCAGCAGTTTGAAGCTGGAATTCTACGCAATTTTGTTGAAGAAATGCTGCCAAAATCCTCTGGCACTCTCTACGGCGAGGGCACTGCAGGCAACGTCTGGCGCTCGATGCAGGCCGATTTCATGAGTCAGCAACTGGCAAAATCCGGTGGTATTGGCATTGCATCCACGCTTGCACGATTGGATGCGCAGAAGGCCAGCGATCATTCAGGAGCCGGATTAAATCAACTTCCACTGCCGCAGCGGACGTCGTCCGGCAGCGGATCGATTTCCCATGCAAATGAGTGGCCGTATTTCAGTCGTGGCGATATCGGCGTGCTACAGTCATGAGCAACTTGGCACTGGCGAGCACTGGCAACGGGCCGGATCATTCATCGCCGAATGTTGTTCAATTGCGCGATGTTCTGGGACGGTTGGTTACGACTATCGAGGAAGAG
>JANMKJ010000264.1:0-4415 GCA_031371945.1 Rhodobiaceae bacterium | reverse complement strand
TCGAGCTCGCTTTCCGCGACCTCTGGCTCGATCTCACCAACGGTCTCGAACACCGTGATGCCGTTCTCATAGCGGCGGGCATAGGTGGAGGTGATTGTCACGTCATTGGTGAGAAGCGCCTTCAGGTGCCGGGCAAAGCCTTCCCTGAACTTGTTTTTGAGTTCAAGGCTTGCAGCCTGCATGACGTTGCCGTTTGGCTCGCGCAGCTCAACCGAACCATTGGCGGTGAATACGTTGGTGGCCTGGTTGAACGTCACCCGCGTGGCAATGAGGGTGTAGGGGCCGTACTTCAGCACCACGTGGCCGGTGGCCACGGCAAGCTTGGTGGCGGGATCGAAAGTGACCTTCGCGGCCACGAAATTGGCTGGTGTGCCCGCAGGCGGTTCTTCCTGCACGGGCTTGATGAACGGCTTTTCCTTGAACGCCATGGCGACAGGAACCAGGCTGGAAACGGCAATGGTGGAAAGCCCAAGCAAAAGGGCACGCTGGAACATTATGTTCCAGAGTTTTCGCTTGCCCCTTACCTGTTTGGCTTTGAACCCCAACGCCGCCATCCACTCCATCACGAACTGTTAAGAACTATTAACTGTTTTTCACGCCACCGGAAAGTGTTTTCGGTGACACCCAAGGCGCAAGGTGCGGCAGGATTGAGTCTCGAAAACGTGGAAAATTCAACAGGGTAAACACTTTGACTCCGTCATTGCCCGAACTGGCACAGCCCGATATGGATGCAGTTCAGCAACACTGTGCAGGAAAACAGAATCATGAAGATCAGCTTTGAGAAGCCAGCCACACCCAAATCAGGCGTACTGGTTGTGCTGATTGGCCAGGACATGAAGCTCCCTGCTTCCGCCGCAGCCATTGACGCCGCCGGAAAAGGCCAGCTTGCCCGCGCCTTGAAGGCAGGTGCCTTCGAAGGGAAGAAGGAACAGGTGGTCGACGTTCTGGCCCCCGGAAACGGTCTTGACCGGATCATTTGCATGGGCGTGGGAACGCCTTCGGCACTTGTGCAGCGGGAAATGGAACTGCTGGGCGGTGCCATCGCAGGAAGCCTCCAGTCGGTCAAGGCGAAGACGGCGATCGTTGATTCGTCCGTCGTCGAATCAGGCGAGAACGCAGCCCTCCTGGCCTCCGGCATTCAGCTCCGGCGTTACAGCTTTGAAAACTACAAGTCGAAGAAACCTGCAGCCGACGCAGCGCTCAACGCCGTCACCATCCAGACCCCCGCCGTTCCGGCCGCGAAGAAGGCTTTCGCCTACTGGAGTGCCATCGCCAGCGGAAACCATGTTGCGAGGGACCTCGTCAACGAACCTGCCAACGTTCTGACGCCGCCCGAGTTCGCAAAGAGGGCGAAGGAATTGTCAAAGCTGGGCGTGAAGATCGAAGTGCTGACGCCAGCGCAGATGAAGAAGCTCGGCATGAACGCCCTGCTGGGCGTTGCGTTGGGCTCCCCCCATGAAGCGCGCCTCGTCGTCATGCGCTGGGATGGTGGCAAGCAGGGCGAGCAGCCCGTGGCCTTCATCGGCAAGGGCGTGACGTTTGACACGGGTGGCATATCCATCAAGCCAGCAGGCGGCATGGAGGACATGAAGGGTGACATGGCGGGCGCAGCCTGTGTTGTCGGCCTCATGCATGCATTGGCCAGGCGGAAGGCAAAGGCCAACGTCATCGGCGCCATCGGACTTGTTGAAAACGCCGTGGACGGCAACGCCCAGCGCCCGGGCGACGTGGTGAAATCAATGTCCGGCCAGACCATCGCCGTGCTCAACACAGACGCCGAAGGCCGCCTCGTTCTGGCTGACGTGCTGTGGTACATTCAAGACCGCTTCAAGCCAAAATTCATGGTGAATCTGGCAACCCTCACCGGTGCAATTCTGGTTGCACTTGGCAAGGAACATGCCGGGCTTTTCTCCAACAATGACGAGCTATCGGTGCGGCTGGCAGAAGCTGGAATTGCCACGGGCGAAAAGGTATGGCGTATGCCGCTCACCCCTGAATATGACAAGCTGATTGATCACGATGTCGCCGACATGAAAAACATTGGCGGCCGTTTTGCAGGTTCAATTACGGCAGGGCAATTCCTGCAGCGCTTTGTGAATAAAGTGCCTTGGGCGCATTTGGACGTAGCTGGAACCGCGATGGACTCAGTAAAATCCCCCATCAACCAAAGCTGGGCATCGGGCTGGGGCGTGCGCCTGTTAAACCGGTTAGTGGCAGAGCATTACGAGAAGTAGTTTCTTCCCGTCACTCCGCCGCCAGCGGCGAAATTTTTGAACCAAAGTCGGGATTCTTAGGCAGCGCATTGGTTTTGCGGCGGCCCAAGGCTTCGGCGGTTTTGCTGCCTGCATTGGTAACGTCAAACTAGGCGCGCGCACTTTCCACAAAATCACGAATGGCGATGGCCCATGAGCCAACTTCCCTGAGTGGCGCAATGAGGGTTAGTCCCACAGCCGTCAACTCATAATCCACCCGTGGCGGAATGGTGGGGTAAACCGTGCGGGTTACCAGCCCATCGCGCTCAAGCCCACGCAAGGTGAGCGACAGCATGCGCTGCGAAATGGCGCTCACGGCGCGGCGGATTTCACTAAAGCGCATGGGGCCGTTTGACAGCAGCCCCACGATATAAACCGTCCATTTATCGCCAATCCTGGCCAAAACATCAGCCACGGCCCGGCAGTTGCCAGTATCACGTATGTTATCGAGTGTCATAAATGTGCCTTCTTGTGTTACAAATAGAAGTTTCATAAATAGCGTGAGTAACAATAATATACCAGAGAACAAATAGCAACTGTGATCTGGCGCACTTAACAAAAGCAGGACAACAATTATGACCAAGATTCTCCTTCTCAATTCCAGTCCCCGCAACGATTCCGTTTCGATCAAGGTCGCCAACGAACTGGTAGCCAAAATACGTTCAAATTCAAAGAGTTCGACAGTGATCGAGCGTGACCTTACAAAAGACGTTCTTCCCCATATTGGCGAAGACTTCGTGGTTGGAAGCCGCATTGAGGCAGAGAAGCGCAACGCAGCCCAGCAGGCCGCAGTTGAACTTTCCGACAAACTGATTGCCGAATTGGTTGCTGCCGACACCGTGGTGATAGCGTCCCCCATGTTCAATTTTGGCCCGGCAACCACTTTGAAGTCGTGGTTTGACTATATCCTGCGGGCAGGGGTTACGTTCAGATACAGCGAAAAAGGCCCGGAAGGCCTGCTTAAAGGCAAGAAAGTTTATGTCGCCATTGCCCGTGCCGGCATTTACTTGGAAGAACCCATGAAGGCCATCGACTTCCAGGAGCCATACCTGCGCCACTTACTTGGCTTTGCTGGCATGACCGATGTGACCTTTGTGAAAGTTGAAGGCATTGCCTATGGGCCTGAAGTGGCTGAAAAAGCCCTGCAGGCAGCCCTCGACAGCATTCCTGAACTGCTTGCAAAAGCAGCTTGATCTCACTCTCGGCATGGGCTGAATAAGCCCATGACCGAGATTTCATTTTATCACCTCGAACATAAGCCGTGGGAGCAGGTTCTCCCCAAGCAGCTTTCAACCGCACTTGAGCGCGGCTGGCGCTGCGTTGTGCAGGTGGGTGATGTGGCGCGGGTTGAGGAAATTTCCGAACTCCTGTGGAAAAACGATGCCGATTTGTTTTTGACCCACGGCACGAAAACCGATGGCCGCGCCGATCAACAGCCAATCTGGCTCACGGCGGAAGCCGAAAATCCCAATTCTGCAAATGTGAAATTTTTTATTGAAGGCGCTGTTGTTGATGGTGTTGCGGGGCTAACCCGTGCCGTCATTCTTTTTGATGGGCATGATGAAGCAGCGGTTGCCCGTGCGCGCGACGATTGGAAACGCTTCAAGGCGGAAGGGTTTGAAATTTCCTATTATCAGCAGGATGAGAATCATCGTTGGGTGAACAAATCAAAATCTGCGGAATAGTCAGGAAATCGATTTCGAGCTCATCCATAACACGCCCAGCCCGAAAAGCGTTGAGAGGACTGAACCTGCGATAACACCCACGCGCACCGCATCGATTTGCGCTGCATCGTTAAATGCGAGCGTGCCAATGAATAGACTCATGGTGAAACCAATGCCAGCCAAACACCCAACGCCCAGCATGTGCACCCAAGTGGCGCGCTCCGGCAGCTTGGCAAATCCGAGAGTTACGCAACACGCAACCGCCAGCACGATGCCAAGTGGCTTGCCCAAAACCAAACCCGCTGTGATGCCAAGCGGCAGGCTTTGAGTGAGTGTGCCGAGTGAAAATCCAGCAAGAGGAATACCAGCGTTGGCAAATGCGAACAGTGGAAGAATAAGAAATTTCACATAAGGGTGCAGCCCTTCTTCCAGAGCATGAATGAAGTCGGACCCGTCCCGGCGTTTCAGCGGAATGGTGAGTGCCAGCGCCACACCCGCC
>JANMKJ010000253.1:0-5693 GCA_031371945.1 Rhodobiaceae bacterium | reverse complement strand
GAAGCGTCTGACGGAATGGAAGGGGACATAGGGGAAACGCGGGGAGAAGTCAAACTTGGGGGTTAATGCGCCCCTGCCAGCGCCCCGCGCTCCGTCCGGTTCTCGCGCACCATGAATACCATCAGCCCTGCCACCACGGCTGCGGCGAAGGCGAACCACCACATTTCGGTGTAGCGCGCGAAAATGTCGAAGAGGTAGCCGCCGAAGAAGGCGCCTACGGCTCCGCCCAGGGCGTGACCGCCGGAAATGAGGCCCATGGCGAGGCCCATGATCTTGAGGCCGAGGTGGGAGGCGGCAAGACTCGCTGTGGGTGGCACGGTGGAATAATCGAAGATGCCGTAGATGACGGCAAACAGGATCATCATTTCATAGCTCGAGCCTGTGTTCATCAACACAATGAATGACAGCGAGCGCACGAGGTAGATGGAGCCCAGGAGCAGAGGGCGGTTCACGCGGTCAGTGAGATAACCCGAAAGGAACATGCCGCCAAAGTTTATGGCTGCTGTAAGCCCATAGATGCCGGAAGCGGGCACGGGCGGGATGCCGCAGAAGGCGGCGTAGGGCAGGAAGTGGGTTTCGATGGCACCGGTGGTGGTGACGCCGCAGATGAAGAAGCTCCAATAAAGAATGTGGAAGGTTGGATTGGTGAGGAGGAACTTCATCCTCGTCCACAGGGGTTCTTCGGAAATGGTTTCTGATCTCTCGGCAGCTTCGGCTTCAGTGGGTTTGAGCATGACCCAGATGACCGCGGCCATGACGAGGCAGGCGATAGCGACAGCCAGCATGCTCCAGCGCCAGGAGAACCAGGTGAGGAAGATGGTGAGCAGTGGTACGGTGATGAACTGGCCGGCGGTGGCACCGGAATTGGCAATGCCGGTGGCTAGCCCGCGATTTTCCTTGAACAGTTTGGCGAGGGCCGTTGAGACAAGATGCATGTTGGCGGTGGCAAAGCCCATGCCACCCACCACGCCGTAGCCCAGGATATAGAGGCCTGCCACGGGGAAAGTGGCGAAGGCGAGGAAGGCTGCGGCCACCACCACGAGGCCAGCTGTGAGCATGGCGCGGGCGCCGAAACGGTCCGCCAGGTTTCCGGCTACGGGCGAGAATATGGCCATGGTGACGAAAGCCACGGATTGCCCGGAGCCGATGAAGGTTTTGGACCAGCCGAGGGAGCGCACCCACTCATCGGTCATGATCGACACGGATTGGCGGGCCGACATGACAATGGACAGCGTGGCAAAGCACAGCCACACGACCACCCACGGATTAATGCGCGGTTTTACGTCCATGGCCGAAATGAGCACGGAGGCGGGTGTTGGGCAAGGGGGCTACGGCGTAATCGGCACCACGTAGGATGTCATGGATTTAATCTTGCCATCCTTCAGGGTGTACGTGTTGTGAAACACGGCATTGAATGGGGCGCCGCCTTTGAATTTGCTGGTGACAGCACCCTCAACAGCGAGTTGATCACCTTCGGCAATTTCGTTCTTTATGGTGATCGTGGGGGCACCTTCGAAAGCGTCGTTATGGATCTGGCTTTCGAATTCCTGTTTGCCAATCGCAGTGAAATGGCCTGCGACATGCCAATGGATATCATCGGCAAGGCAGGATAGAATGGCCGTCGCATCATCGGCCTCAAATGCCCGGTTAAGCTTTCTGACGACTTGCTTGTTCGTTTCTGACATGGCTCAGATTCCCAATACTTCCGCGACGTTGTCGAATTGCCAGTTGGTACCGTGTTCACGTGAGGCGAGGCCGTGGCTGAGTTCGGTGCCGTCGTGCCAGACGACGTGTTCGGTGAAGATCATGTCTGTTTGTTCGCCTGCAAGTGACAGCTCTACTGCACACAGAGATGTAGAATGATAGTTGTCGTCAATCATCAGGTCGTAAGAATAGACAATGCGGATGTCGGTTTACACCCGGTGATAGCGTGCCACGAAATGTGTGACCATGCCGGATGGGTGTTTGAATCTGAGCACTTCCACACCATCGGTGTTGACATTCATTACACGTTCCAAGTCTTCACCACCCTTTGGTCCGATGAACCATTTGGATTTGATTTCGAGGGTGGTGAAAGCGGCAAAAACCTTTTGAGGTGCGTGGTTGAAGTGGCGGTTGATGGTGAATGAGCCTGATGTTGGCGAGGGCTTGGTCATGGTTTTTTCCTTTTAGGTAGTTTAGGTTTTTGCTCATGGTCATCCAGCACCTCTGCCAGGCGATCAAACATGTGTTCCCATTGACGACGGCGCTGGCCGAGCCAGTTTTCCAGCATATCAAGGGTTGCCACCTCGATTTTGCAGGTGCGAACCCGACCATGCTTCTGTGATGTAATGAGTTGGGCCTGTTCCAGCAGCTGTACATGCTGCACGACGGCGGCGAGCGACATCGGCATGGGTTCGGCAAGCTCACCGATGGAGGCAGGACCAAGGCTTAGTCGTTCAACAATGGCACGGCGCGTGGGGTCTGCGAGGGCGTGAAATATGCTGGTGAGATGGGTTTGATGGTTAAGCATATGCTTAAGTAATATCATTCGAAAATGATAGTCAAGTAAATACTTTAGCATTAACAAATTGGCGCGGAGCCTGCCCTAGCTTTTTCCACCCGTTTTCCCATATAAGCCCCCAATGACTGCAACTGATGCACTACCTTTCCGCAAGATGAACGGGCTCGGCAATGATTTTGTCGTGCTTGACGGCCGAACGCGCCCAATTCCCATGGATGAGGTGAAGGCGCGGGCGATTGCCGACCGGAAAACCGGCATTGGTTGCGACCAGCTTATCATTCTCGAAAAGTCCGATGTGGCTGATGTGCGCATGCTGGTGTGGAACAACGGCGGCGGCCAGGTGGAGAGCTGCGGCAATGCCTCGCGCTGTGTCGCAGATCTTTTGTTCAACGAGAAAAATTCAACGTCAGCCACCATTGATACGCTGGGCGGGTTCTTGGTGGTGCGCAAGGCGGGCGACAAGCTGGTGACGGTCGATAATGGAATTCCGCGGTTTGAGTGGAAGGACATTCCATTGTCTGAGCCGTTCTTTGATACGCGGCACATTGAGTTGCAGGTTGGCCCCATTGATGCACCGCTCATTCATTCACCATCGGTCGTGAATGTGGGCAATCCCCATTGCATATTCTGGGTGGAGGACCTGGATGTAGTGGACCTTGGCAAGATTGGGCCGATGCTGGAGCATCACCATCTCTTCCCGGAGGGTTGCAATATTTCGCTGGCGAGGGTTGATGCCCGTGACCATGTCACGCTCAAGGTTTGGGAACGCAGTGCAGGACTGACGCTTGCCTGTGGCACTGCGGCTTGTGCCACAATGGCTGCGGGGGCGCGCATCAAGATCATTGATTCAAAGGCGCGCATTACGTTGCCGGGTGGGGACCTGTTCATGGAAGCCCGCGCCGACGGGCATATCATGATGACGGGACCATTGGCATACGAGTTCGACGGTGTGTTGCCACCTGAGCTTAGCCCATGAGTGAAACCGAATTTGTTACCTTCGGCTGCCGCCTCAACACTTATGAAACAGAAGTGATGCGTGGCCATGCGAACACGGCTGGCCTGGATGGCGCCATCGTCTTCAATACCTGTGCGGTAACGGCAGAGGCCACGCGGCAGGCACGGCAGGCAATACGCCGCGCCCACAAGGACAGGCCGGATGCAAAAATCATTGTGACGGGTTGTGCAGCACAGACGACGCCTCAGATGTTTGCCGCCATGCCGGAAGTTGCCATGGTTCTGGGCAACGAGGAAAAGCTTCAGCCACAATCGTGGAGAAGCGGAACCAACGAGCGCGTGCAGGTGAGCGAGATCATGAGCCCGCGCAAGAATCACATGCACATGATTGAGGGACTGAGCGAACGTACGCGGGCTTTCGTGCAGGTGCAGAATGGCTGTGACCACCGTTGCACATTCTGCATAATTCCATTTGGGCGTGGAAATTCCCGTTCAGTCGAAATTGTCGAAGCCGTTGAACAGGTGAGGCGATTGGTAGCCAATGGCTATTCAGAAGTTGTTCTTTCGGGTGTCGATATAACGTCCTGGGGTGCTGACCTTGCGGGAACCCCAAAGCTCGGGGCGCTCGTAGCGCGAATCCTGAAAGACGTGCCGGAGCTCAAGCGGCTGCGGCTATCATCCATCGATTCAATTGAAACGGACGCAGAATTGCTGGATGTGCTGGCGGGAGACGAACGGTTCATGCCGCATATCCACCTTTCGCTGCAATCGGGCGACAACATGATACTAAAACGCATGAAGCGCCGGCATGCCCGCGAAGATTCCATTGCGTTTTGTCACGAGCTGAAATCGCGTCGGCCAGACATGGTGTTTGGTGCTGACATCATTGCAGGCTTTCCCACTGAAACCGATGCAATGTTTGAGAACTCGATGAAGATTGTCGACGACTGCGGGCTTACATTCTTACATGTGTTCCCGTTTTCACCCCGACCTGAAACACCGGCGGCCCGCATGCCGCAGGTGGACAAGACGGTGATCAAGGAAAGGGCGCAACGCTTGCGGGCCAAGGGCCAGGAGCGGTTATTTCGGTTTTTGAGCGCTTCCGTGGGGACTACGCAACGTGTGCTGATTGAGACAAAGAATTCCGGCCGCAATGAACAGTATGCCACGGTCCGGTTTGACCAAAGCCTGAGTCCCGGTGCCATCGTCAAGGCACATGTGACGGGTGCCAAGGCGAGCCATCTGGAAGCAAGGCTTTCGGCATGAGCGGTTTCTTCAAGAAGCTTTTCAACCGGATCACGGGAAAGAGCAATGAAGCGCCCGCACCTGTTGTTGCCGAAGAGGAGGCAATCCCGCAGCTAGAAGCACCGCAGCCGGTTATTGAAATTGTTCCTGACGTGGTGGTGGAAGCAAGGCCGGTTCTGGTTGACGTGAGCCCGGACATCATAAAGCCGGCGCCAAAAAAGATTAAGGCCAAGAAACCGGAACTCAAGAAGCCTGAACCCAAGTCCAAGGCAAAACCGGAACCCAAGAAGCTTGAGGTCACGAAGCCCGAGCCAAAGGCCAAGGCAAAGCCGGAAGCTAAAAAGGTTGAGGCGAAGAAGCCTGAACTCAAGCCGAAGGCAAAGCCGGAACCCAAAAAGGTTGAGATCGAGACGCCTGCACCGCAGGTCAAGGCAAAGCCGGAACCGAAGAAAGCTACGGCTAGGGTGGAAAGGCCGGAGCGACACCCAACCCTAACCCCTCCCCGCAAGGAGGAAGGAAAAGGTGTTCAACCGCCACCACCGCAGCCAATCATAGAACCTGTGCCAGAGCCGGTTGCGCCTGTCATAAACGTACCGGAGCCAGAGCCTGAACCAGCACCACGCAAGGGTTGGCTGTCGCGGTTGTCGCTGGGGCTCTCGAAATCTTCGAAATCCATCACCACCTCCATCACCTCCATCTTCACCAAGCGCAAGCTCGATGCGACAACGCTTGAGGAACTTGAGGACGTCCTGATCCAGGCAGACCTCGGCGTTGCGGTTTCGGAGCGCATTATTAGGGCCGTATCGGCTGGGCGCTACGACAAGGAAATTGAACCGGAAGAGGTCAAGCGCATTCTGGCTGAAGAAGTGGCGCGGGTCTTGAAGCCGGTTGAAGTACCGTTCAATTTTGGCAGCGAAAAACCGTTCGTCACCCAGAAGAGATGGGAGGCGCTCGCGCCGGTCTCCGCCTGCATCGACGGCAAGGCGATACT
>JANMKJ010000227.1:0-4521 GCA_031371945.1 Rhodobiaceae bacterium | reverse complement strand
ACGAGCTCTATCCCGTCGGCCTCGAGCAGACCGATCTCTCGCCGGAACACGACAAGCGCTTCTTTACCTGGCGCAAGGGTGAACATGTTGGAACGGATGACGAGGGAAACCGCTATTACCGGGCTAAGTCTGCCATGCCGGACTCAATCGCTGAGCGCCGATGGGTGATATTCAAGGGCTACTCGGAGGCGTCGCGCATTCCGCCGGGATGGCATGGCTGGATGCACCACCGGGTGGACAGGGTTCCTTCTTCGGCCGACGTTCCTGACCGGGAATGGCAATTGCCGCATCAGTCGAACCTGACTGGTTCTGCGGCGGCATACCGTCCGCCTGGCAGCATAGTGGGAGCGGCGCGGCCGAAAGTCGCTGAGCCTACCTATCAGGCCTGGCGGCCAGAGTAGAAAGGCTTCAAGCGGCCATAATTGCATGTTGTCTGTGTGCTTCCCTGCATTTCACACGACCAGAGAATCAAAGGCGAAAGTTCATGAAGAATTCCACTGTTGAAACACTTATTGGCGCCATGGTCATAGCCATAGCGGTCGTGTTTTTTGCCTTTGCCTACAATGCGTCGGGAAAAGGCCAGCATGGGGCCGGATATCTTATTTCGGCGGAATTTGATAATGTGGAAGGCGTAAACGTTGGAACCGATATCCGCATGGCGGGTATAAAAATTGGTACCGTTACCGCGCAATCACTCAACCCCGAAAGCTTTCAAGCAGTAGTAACGATGGCGATCGATTCCAACATCAAGCTTGCGGATGATACGTCTGCCAAAGTGACCTCAGAGGGACTACTGGGTTCAAAATTTATTGCTTTGGACGCTGGCGGTTCGGAAACCAAACTTGCTGATGGCGGGACTATCAATTACACACAAGGTGCCGTCGACATTTGGTCACTGATCAGCCAGGCGATGTTTGACAAGTCCGGTGCCAAGACCCCTGAGACTGAAAAGAAGGTCAACTAGGCATGCAGCGGCTTTCGGCGCTGGCGGTTGGGGCCGTAGTGCTTGCCGGCCTTTCATCACATGCAGTGGCCGAGCGCATCTCCAATCCTGTCGCTGTATTTACCGGTCTCGACAAGATCACCGGGCTGACGACGACATTTGAATCAAAGGTTGGCGAAGCGAAAAAATTCGGTGGGCTGATCGTCAAGGCAGATGTTTGTTTTTCACGCTCGGCTACTGAAGAACCAAATACGACGTCGTTTGTCGAAGTCGACGAGGTTCAACTTGATGACACCAAGAAGCGGATATTTTCAGGCTGGATGTTTGCTCAAAGTCCGGGGCTGAATGCGGTTGAACATCCCACCTATGATGTTTGGCTGATCAATTGCAGGGATCCAAATGCGCCCCCGCCAGCGGTAGAGGAGGCGCCGGATCTATCAACCTTGCAAGATCAGGCCGACCAGGACGATCCGCTGGATTGATCTCAGAACATCTTGTTAGCGTCGTGCATGGGTGGTGGAACTGGAGCTGATGAACCGGAAACCGGGATCGATTCAAACTCTCCATTGATCGCCTTTACCCAGGCTTTGGCACGATCGGTCAATTTCCGATCATCGGTTTGGAAGCGCCCGCGAGACACGAGAATGCCAAGGTCCGCGCCATGGTAACGGTAGTCCCCGGCCGAATAGACGCGGAGATAGAAGGCCTCATCTTCATCGGAGACCACGAACCAGTCGATCGACTTTCGCACCAGCTTGATAGCGCCTGACTTGTCCATTCGGTAGATTCCCGACGACGGAGCTTTGGTAATCATTTCAACCCGATCAACCGGATACTTGAGAATGAGCTGACTCCAATTATCAAATTCCGACCACCGCCGTTGAACCTCAGCAAGGTCAATATCCCAGTCCACATCAAGATACTCCAGCAGGTGGAACATATAGATGGGGCAGCCGCCATAGGTTGACGTAATGAGGTTGGTAAGTGGAGAGGCGCCCGACACGCGCGGATTGATTTCCCCCAAATAAACCTCTCGCGTATCCGTATCAATCAGGAAGTCCATGCAGAATGCGCCCTTGTATCCCGAAGCGTAGAGCTTGTTTCCCAGCTTCTGCGCCATTTTCATGACGGCCCGGCGCTCCTTTTCCATGCCTCCGGTGAATACGTCATTGCCACACCAGCCTCCCTTGTAGGGAGTGACCTCCGGGAAGCCTGTGATGTCGGTTTGCATTGGACCTACGAGCGTTCCGTGGCGCGTTGCCACTGCTTCAACCGTTCCCGGCAAGTGATTGATACGGCGCATTACCTTCAACTGTTCGCCGATGATATCCTTGGCATATTTTTTCCAATCTGATTCAGACTTGACAAAAAACGTGGTGCGGCCCGAATCCCCATAGGGAGTTTGAACAACGAGATCACGCCCCAATTTTGCACTGTCGGAAAGTTTGCAAAGCTCGTTGTAGGATCTGGCCTTTCCCATCGTGTTGGGCGCACTCTTGATGCCCGCTTCATTGCCAAGTTTTGTGGTAACGATTTTGGAATCGATGTGCTTGCGGAGTTTGGCTGGAGGCAGCGCAATTTTTTGACCAAGTTCCTTTGCAAGTGCTTCTGTTTCTTCATCGAACATGACAAGCATCAAAAGGCCCGGACCGCGATCTGCCAGACGCGCCCTCACTTCCTTGTGGCGCAGCAGGTAGTTGTTTACATCCTCGATGGATTTGAATTCATGGGGTCCGTGTTCGCGCGGAACCGATATCTTGGGATGGGTGCCATCAAAACAATCGAAAAAGTTGATGTATTCAAATTTGTTGATCCAACGACCGAGCCCCAGAATATTATAGGGAGTGGGGGAGAGAAACGTGATCGGTGTCTGGTTCTGGCGAAAAAACGCATAGATTTCCGACAGGCTGGTAAGTTTTTGCTTTTTTACTGCCTTGGCCAAGATCGCTCTCCCGAATACCGTTGCTGGCATTGGAGTTAAGCCCAAATCTATGGAATAGAAAAGCTGCTTTGCTTAATTTGTTGATGTGAGCTGCGGGCGCTCGAGCTGTTTGATGAATTCGATGCCAACACCGTTTTCAAGATAGCGAACAATGCGGCCCCGCATCTTTCCAAGCATGACATAGGTGCCGAGGCTCGGCATGACATCCACTTTGATGCCGGCGCCCGAAAGCGAGATATCAACCACTTCGCAGTTGTAGACGCGACCGTCGGGCAGGGTGATTTGGGATTGGTTATCGCGAGGTTCGAAACGTGCGTGACGCCTGCCCTCATCATCACCCGCCTGACGCTGGCTTAACCATTTAATCCGGGATTCGAGTTTCTCAAGCCGACTGCCCTTGAGTGCAAATGATATGCGGAAACCGCCGGCAATCGTTTCTCCTGACACGGCTTCAATGCGGCCAAGCTCTTCGAGATAAGCAACCAGCGGCAGACCGGCTGGCGGGGGGGTTTCGGTAATGAATGTAGCGCCCGTAATTGATATGTCTGTGACCTGGCATGGGTGCTCTGACATGTCTGGAAGCATGTAACGGCCAAATAGTGTGTGCGATACCGGCAGGGGCTGAGTATCGATGACATCTAAGGCGGGGGCAGTTGCGCTCACTGGCTTACCTCTAATTTACATGCCGTCTGGAGTTAACCAGCAGGTTGTATTTAAATCAGACAGGTAATGTAACTTTCCGGCCCTAAAGAGTAGGTTAATAAATTGGCAATCGTTCAGCTTTCTTTGCCGCCGTGGATAAGGCGAAGGCCAGCCATCGCTCTGCTGCTATTGGGCAATCCAGCCAAAAGCTTGTCGCCGGGCAAGTGGTCGGTCCAAATCGTCCTAGCACCCGAGAGTTCCATCTGCTTGATGCTGTCGTAACCAAGGGTTGTAACATCACGGAACGGGAACAGGCCGCCGAAAACGTGAAACCTGGAACCGTTGCGAGCGTGCAATGGCAAGCCAATCATCTCTGCCCCAATCACCTGGTCCATGGAGGTGGTGAGCCTGAACCTGATTAGGCAGGGCTGCAAGCTGGTTACCACTGTATCCAGGAGCTTCTTAATGGTATCGCGTTCAAAGCTATCCCAACCCGTGAGGGCGTCTGTGCCCGTCAGCTCGCGTCGATACAGCTGATTGGTTAACGTGCCCGCCAGCCGCCATTTATAGGTTTGGTGCATATGGTCCCGTTCGAACATGAACAGATTGGGCACAATGTTAATGATTGCCTTGAGATCAAGGTCGTTGCGGTTGGGGGCGGCATTTTCTGCGCGAACCGTTTCCCAATAGCGATAAAGGGCACGGGTGCCGGGATGCATGATATGGGATTCGGCTTGGCTTAATTCACTGGTATCATTAACTAACATCACTTACCCTCTGCCCACAGAACGTTGAAATGCCTGTGCCAAACATGAACTTTCAGGTCTGGTGTTGCAGGGGACGTGCCAACTGTGGGGGAAGCTTAGATTGACGACCGAAATGCCAGAGACGACCGCCGCAAGAGAACCGATATTCAAGGCGCCAGGCAGCGTGCTGGCATTGATTGGCATATTCGTAGCGGTGCATTTGGCCATCTTGCTGGCGGGCGAAGATT
>JANMKJ010000193.1:0-3471 GCA_031371945.1 Rhodobiaceae bacterium | reverse complement strand
GTTTTATTCCTTGGCAATTACAGAAATATTTCCATACCATTGCCGTACGACGCGAACAGGGGCTCTAAACCCTAAAGACGCAACGTTCTCCAAGCTTAGGGACTTCAGGCAAATAGTTTCGCCCCCCTGTTTGACATCATTAAAACTACCCGCAAGGCAAGCGGCTAACCCTTAAATGCCCTTCGCCATTCGCGGCGGCAGCACCAGTTTGCCAAGAATGCCAAAGCGTGTTGCCCCTGACGCGGCCGGGATATTATTCGCAATGCCGTTGATCGTTGCATGGGCCAACACGCCAAACTTAATGGCTTCCTTGAAATGCGCCGGGATGCCGAATTCGTCCGAAAGTGTAAGCCGCAAGCCCTTGGGCATGTAAGTTGCCAGCCGTTCCATCAGGAACCCGTTCCTTGTGCCGCCTCCACTTGCCATGATTACGCTGATTTCGGAAAGGCTCTTCACATTATCGATGATTGATTGGGTAATGGCATAGGCCGAAAACTCGGTGACTGTGGCCATCATGTCTTCGGTTGAAAGTTTATGGTACTTGGCCAACATACCGTCTGCATAACTGGAGCCGAAATCCAGTCGCCAGGCGCTGCGCGGGATTGGACGTTTGAAATAATCATGCGACTTGAGTTCCTCAAGCATCGCTTGATCAGGATTGCCACTGCGCGCCACAGCACCGTCCTTGTCATAGGGCAATCCTAGCCTCGCGCGCATCACGTGGTCCATCATCACATTGCCCGGTCCCGTGTCAAACGCCATCATCTTGCTGCGGTCTGCGTGAGCCAGCTGACAATTGGCAATGCCGCCAATATTGAGCGTGAGAATAGGCCCGATATCCCGGAATGCCACATAGTCGAGGTATTGCATCAGCGGCGCACCGGTTCCGCCCAATGCATGGTCCATGGGCCTGAACTGAGTAACGGTTGGCGTTTCGCAAGCCTCGGCAACAATCGAAGGCTCGCCGATTTGCAGGCCGCAGGCGTAAGGCCCATCCAGCCAACGCGACACCAGGTCGTCGCTCACGTCATAATTGCGCAGCCGCGCGTGGATTGGCGGTTCCTGGTAAATGGTCTGGCCATCGAATCCAATGACTTCGACATCGCCTGGCTTCACCCCCGCCTCGCCCATGAAGGCGCGCGCCGATTCAGCATAGACAGCACCTGCCAGATAGTTGAGCCGGCACAACTCAAACAGCGACACCTCGTTTTCAAACGCCCGCAGCACGATTTCAGCCACGTCCTGGGGCCAGTCATAGCTTTTGCCTATGATGAACTTGGGCTTGCCCGGTTGCCCGTCTGATGCCGTTGGAATATCAATGAGCACCACATCAACGCCGTCAAACGACGAGCCACTATTGAGTCCAATCGCCAATGTCATCGAAACTTCCTCACATTTTGCAAACTGGGGAAAGCTTAGGCGGATAGCGGAGAGCGCGTCAATGAAAGCCGCATAGCGTCACATCGATTTGACGATCTGCTCCGTCATTTTCTTGGCGTCACCAAACAGCATCATGGTGTTGTCGCGCCAGAACAGGGGGTTGTCGACGCCGGCGTAGCCCGACGCCATGCCGCGCTTGATGAACATGACGGTGTTGGCTTTCCACACTTCCAGTACCGGCATGCCATAGATGGGTGACTTGGGATCATCCTTGGCCGAAGGGTTGGTCACGTCATTGGCGCCTATCACGAAGGCCACATCGGTTTGGGCAAATTCCGAGTTGATGTCCTCAAGCTCGAAGACTTCGTCGTATGGAACATTGGCTTCCGCCAGCAGCACGTTCATGTGACCGGGCATGCGGCCTGCCACCGGATGAATGGCGTATTTCACCGTGACGCCCGCCGCCTTCAAATGATCCGCCATCTCACGCAGCGCGTGCTGGGCCTGGGCCACGGCCATGCCGTAACCCGGAACGATGATGACGGATCCGGCATTTTTGAGGATGAAGGCCGCATCTTCGGCCGAGCCCTGCTTCACCGGTCGCGTTTCAGCAGCCCCCGCCGCCCCACCGGATGTTTCACCACCAAAGCCACCCAGGATAACCGAAATGAATGAGCGGTTCATGCCCTTGCACATGATGTAGGACAGGATGGCGCCCGATGACCCCACCAGGGCACCGGTAATGATCAACGCCATATTAGCAAGCGTGAAGCCGATACCCGCCGCGGCCCATCCCGAATAGGAGTTGAGCATGGAAACCACCACCGGCATGTCGGCACCGCCAATGGGAATGATCAGCAGGAACCCGAGTGCAAAGCTGATGACAACGATCAGCCAGAAGTCGATCGCACTTTGGCTTTTAAAAAATCCGTAAATGAAGAACAGCAGTGCGAGGCCCAACGCGATATTGATGTAATGGCGAAACGGCAGCATGATGGGTGAACCGCTCATGCGGCCATCCAGCTTCAGGAACGCAATGATTGAGCCCGTGAAGGTTACTGCGCCGATGGCCGCACCCAAGGCCATTTCAATACGGCTCTCGCCGTGGATAACGCCAGCGCTGGCAATGCCGAACGCATCCGGCGCATAAAACGCCGCAGCCGCCACGAAAACCGCAGCAAGTCCCACCAGCGAATGGAATGCAGCCACCAATTGCGGCATTGCGGTCATGGCGATGCGTTTTGCCGCAACCGCACCGATGCCACCACCAATGGCAATGCCACCAATGATCAATACCCACACCACTGGATTGGTCGGTGCGGCAATGGCAAGGGTGGTGAGAACCGCAAGCGTCATCCCGAGCATGCCATAGGTATTTCCGGATCTAGACGATTCAGGGCTGGAGAGCCCGCGCAAGGCCATGATGAACATGGAACCCGCCACCAGATAGAGAATGGCCGCGATACTGGCTGACATCTATTTGCCCTTCTTCTTGTACATGGCCAACATGCGGCTGGTCACGAGGAAGCCACCAAAGATATTTACGCTGGCAAGAATGAGCGCGAAAAATCCGAAAATCATGGCGACGGTAGAGCCCGAGGCAATGGCCCCCGCCCCCACTGCCAGAAGTGCGCCCACCACAATGACCGACGAGATGGCATTGGTAACTGCCATCAATGGCGTGTGGAGTGCGGGTGTGACATTCCACACCACGTAATATCCAACAAACACCGCCAGCACAAAAATGCCAAACAGCGATACGAAGGGGTCAACGACATGTTCCATGGATGCTATGCCTTATACATGGGGTGAACGAGGGCACCGTCTTTGGCAATCAATGTGCCTTTGATGATCTCGTCGTCATAATCGATTTTCAATGTGCCATCAGGCTGGATCATGAGATCAAGGAAGTTGGCAAGGTTCTTGGCAAACAGTGGCGAGGCATTTCCCGCCAGCTTGCCCGCCAAATTCATCGTGCCGATAATTGAAATGCCTTTGTAGTCCACAATCTGGTCCGGCTTCGATAGCGGGCAATTGCCACCACGCTCAACCGCAAGGTCAACAATGACGGAGCCCGACTTCATGCTGTCC
>JANMKJ010000183.1:0-5001 GCA_031371945.1 Rhodobiaceae bacterium | reverse complement strand
GGCTGCATCGGGCATTGGCCGGGCAATTGCCAAGGCATTCTTTGATGAGGGTGCCAAGGTCCATATTTGCGACGTGAATGAACAGGCTCTTCAAGCCTTTCGCGAGGAATTCCCTGACATCGCCGCAACCCACGTGAACGTTGCCAATGAAGCGGAAGTCGATGCCTGGTTTGACGATGCGCTTGAGGACCTGGGTGGGCTTGACGTGCTGGTAAACAATGCCGGTATCAAGGGACCAACGGCACCCATCGACGATGTGGAATTTGCCGACTGGAAGGAATGCCTGGCAATATGCCTTGACTCGCATTTCCTTTGTGCGCGTCGCGCCGCCCCGGTCATGAAGGCACAAGGCTCCGGCAATATCATCAATCTGTCGTCTACGGCCGGGCAATACGGCTTTGGCAATCGCACGCCGTATGCTGCAGCAAAATGGGCAGTCATCGGCCTCACCAAATCACTGGCGATTGAACTTGGACCGCACAATGTAAGGTGCAACGCCATTTGCCCCGGTGCGGTGCGCGGTGACCGCATCAACCGCGTCATCCAGGGTGAAGCGGATATTCGTGGTGTGGAGTTTGACGTAATTGCGAAAGAGATGACCTGGTCACAATCAATCCCAAGGTTTGTCGAGCCTGAAGAGATTGCCGACATGTGCGTGTTTCTTGCAAGTCCGGCCGCAAAAATGGTCAACGGCCAGGACATTGCCGTGGATGGCCATCTCGAAACAATGCACATCAGGTAAAACGATGGATTTCAAGCTTTCCGAAGAACAGGACATGATCATCAAGACGACGCGCGATTTCGTCGTCAACGAGCTCTATCCGCATGAGGCCGAGGTTGAAGAAACCGGCCTACTGCGACCCGAACTGCGGGATGAAATCAAGGCCAAGGCCATCGAAGCGGGGCTCTATGCAGCCAATATGCCGGCCGAAGCGGGGGGCGCTGGCCTCGATACGCTGACCTGGGTGCTTTATGAAAAGGAACTTGGGCGGGCCAATTATGCGCTGCACTGGAACTGTGTGGCACGTCCTTCAAACATCCTGATGGCCTGTGTTGGCGAGCAGCGGGAGAAGTACCTGTTCCCGGCTGTACGCGGCGACATGGTGGATTGCCTGGCGATGACAGAACCCGGCGTGGGGTCGGATGTTCGCGGCATGAAGTGTGCGGCCAGACAGGACGGTGATGATTTCATCGTCAATGGCACCAAGCATTTCATCAGCCATGCGGATGAGGCCACATTCACCATTCTGTTTGCTGCGACCGGCGAGGAAGACACACCGCGCGGCAAGAAGAAGTTGATAACCGCTTTTCTGGTTGACAAAGGTACGCCCGGCTTCACGGTGCGCGATGGCTACAAGAACGTATCCCACCGGGGCTACAACAACTGCATTCTGGAATTCAACGACTGCCGCCTTCACAAATCGCAAATCCTTGGCGAACTTCACAAGGGCTTCGAGGTTGCCAACGAATGGCTGGGGGCCACGCGCTTGCAGGTCGCCTCCACCTGCATCGGCCGGGCTGAACGGGCAATGGAACATGCCACGCAATATGCGGTTGACCGGCACCAGTTCGGCCAGCAGATTGGCAAGTTCCAGGGCGTATCGTTCAAGCTGGCAGACATGGCCATGGAGCTCAAGGCGGCCGAGTTGTTGACGCTGGAAGCAGCGTGGAAATTTGACCAGAAAACCGTAACCGACATGGACATGGCCATGGCCAAACTTAAGGCCACGGAAGTATTGGCGTTCATTGCAGACGAAGCCATTCAAATTCACGGCGGCATGGGGCTGATGTCCGACCTGCCGCTGGAGCGTATCTGGCGGGATGCCCGGGTTGAGCGCATTTGGGAAGGCACCTCCGAGATCCAGCGTCATATCATATCCCGTGCGCTGCTGCGGCCGCTTGGCGGTTGACCTTGGTTCGTAACCTCACACCCCTGCTCCACCCCAAATCCATCGCATTCATCGGTGGTGGAGAATGTGATGTGGCCATTCGCAAGACACTGGCACTTGGCTTTCCCGGAAAGATCTGGGCAGTGCATCCCAAGCGGGACCAGTTGGGGGGCATACCCTGCATCAGATCACTTGAGGAGATCGACGGCGCTCCTGATGCTGCATTTGTTGCGGTGAAACGTGAACCCACCATTGAAATCGTGCGGGCTTTGCGCAAGCTGGGATGTGGTGGCGCTGTGATTTATGCTTCGGGCTTTGCCGAAACCGGAGACGTGCACTTACAAGATCAACTGCTGGACGCTGCCGATGGCATGCCGTTGATGGGACCGAATTGCTACGGGATGGTCAATGGCATGGCGCGGGCCGCAATTTGGCCGGATGAGCATGGGATTGAACCCATAGAACGCGGCGTGGCCATCATCACCCAATCAGGGAACATTGCCTGCAACTTTACCATGACCCAGCGCGGCCTTCCGTTGGCTTGCGTTTATGCCATTGGTAACCAGGCCGATGTCGACATGGCACAAATGCTGGAGGCATTTGCGCGCGACGAACGCATTACGGCAGTGGGCCTCCACATTGAAGGACTGAAAGATATCGTCGGGTTTGCCCGCGCCGCTGGTATTGCCCGCGAGTTGGGCAAGCCGGTCATTGCCCTCAAGACAGGCCGCTCTGAACAGGGTGCCAAAGTTACACTCAGCCACACGTCCTCGCTTGCTGGCGCCGATACGCTCTATGATGCGCTATTCGAGCGCTACGGCATTGCACGCATGACGTCGGTTACTGCCTTTGTCGAAACCCTCAAATTTCTCCACTACGGCGGCCCGTTAAAGGATAACCGCATCGTTTCGATGAGCTGTTCAGGTGGTGAAGCAGCTCTGGTTGCCGACATGGCGCTGGAACGGGACGTGACGTTTCCGTCGTTTGACCCGGATACGAAGGCTCGGGTTGCCAAGACACTGAATGAATTCGTGACGATTGAAAATCCGCTCGACTACCAGACTTTCATCTGGAACCTGGAAGATGAGTTGACCGCTACATTTTCTGCTGTTCTCAGCGGCGGCTATGATGCGGGCATGCTCATACTCGATACGCCGACAAAACCCGGCACCGATCCCGCTACATGGCTGGTGACGGTGAAAGCCTACATCAACGCGGCACGGGCCACCAAGGCACGGGCGGTCATTGCCGCCTCGCTGCCGGAATGCATGCCAAAGCAGGTTGCGGTTGATCTCTCGGCCCACGGCCTTGCCCCCATGTGCGGGCTTGACGATACACTGGCCGCGTTTGAAGCTGCAGCCTTCATAGGCAGGAATTGGGCTCGCAAAGACTCTTTGCCCGTGTTGACTGCACCCCGCTCCGGTGGCGGTGCCGAAGTTACACTGAGTGAGCACGAAGCAAAATCGCTTCTGAAGACCTTTGGCCTTGCCGTTCCTGAGGGTGAGGTTTGCAAAGCGGGCGACGCCGCGGGCATTGCCAAGCAGTTGGGATTTCCGGTTACAATCAAGGCATCGTCGGCTGCCATTGCCCATAAGACGGAAGCGGGTGGCGTTGCGCTCAACATAAAGACTGTAGGGGAAGCTGAAGAAGCAGCACAGCGCATGGCCAAGCTGGCACCGGATGTTCTGGTGGAACGCATGGTGACGGGTGCTGTGGCCGAACTCATCATTGGCATCAAGAATGATCCGCAATTTGGTCCTGCCCTGGTGATAGGTGCGGGCGGCATTCTGACGGAACTGTTGAAGGATAGTGTAACGCTGTTGCTGCCAACCAGCACGGCAGAAATTACCCGTGCGCTGCAGTCGCTCAAGGTGTGGAGACTGGTCGAGGGTTTCCGTGGCAAGTCCGGCGACCAGCAGGCCGTGATCGCTGCAGTCCAGGCAGTAGCGGATTTCGCCAATACGCATGCTGCCACGATAGAAGAACTGGATGTGAACCCCCTGCTCGTTTTGCCCAATGGCGCTGTTGCCGTTGACGCCCTGATCCGCATGCGGAAGGAATAGACATGACATCACCCGTACGTACCTCGCGCAATGGTGCAATCCTTGAAGTCACCATTGACCGTCCCAAGGCAAACGCCATTGATGCAGCCACCAGTCGCATACTGGGTGACGTGTTTGCTGCCTTCCGAGATGATCCTGAATTGCGCGTGGCGATTCTTACAGCCGCCGGTGAAAAATTCTTTTGTCCGGGTTGGGATTTGAAAGCAGCAGCAGAAGGTGAGTCACCTGATTCAGATTATGGCGTTGGCGGCTTTGGCGGCCTGCAGGAATTGCCCGGCCTCAACAAGCCTGTAGTTGCCGCGGTCAACGGATTGGCCTTCGGTGGTGGATTTGAAATCATGATTTCGGCCGACATCATTATTGCCGCCGAACATGCAACATTTGCACTTCCGGAAATCAATTCCGGCACCTTGGCAGATGCTGCTACGATCAAGCTGCCCCGCCACATTCCCTACCATGTGGCAACGGAGATGTTGTTCACCGGAAGGCGCTTTGATGCGGCCGAAGCCAAGCACTGGGGCATCATCAACGAGCTGGTACCCGCTGCTGAACTCATGACCCGGGCCCGTGCCGTGGCCGGCATGCTGGCCGAGGGCCCGCCCCTGGTATTTGCTGCCATCAAGGAAACACTGCGTGAAACCATGCACTTGCCGATTCAGGAAGCCTTCAACCGGGTGACAAAGCGAAAGCTGCCTACCGTGGACAGGCTCTATTCCAGCGAAGACCAGCTGGAGGGAGCTAAAGCCTTTGCCGAGAAGCGTCGCCCGGTCTGGAAAGGCAGATGACAAAAAAGATCCCAGCAAGTGCCGGGATCTCTAGTCGGGCCGAGGAGAACGTAAGGGGTTACATTAACCAGTTGCGGCCGGTCGAACGAATGGCTGCATTCTTTGCATAAATTGCCTGTGCGGCAGGTTCGGAACGGGCCAGTGCACCTACGAAAACCCGAACTTTGGTCATGAAGCCCATGGGTGAAACTGCAAAGGTGATTGGAGCGATTTGGCTGGTAGAACGTGGCATTGTGTTAATCTTTCATTAATTTTTGTTGATGA
>JANMKJ010000177.1:0-3079 GCA_031371945.1 Rhodobiaceae bacterium | reverse complement strand
AATGAGGAACTCAGCCTTGCCATGACACTCGACTCTCTCATGGCCAATGCCGATGGCGCCAAGACTGAGGGTTCATCCAGTTTTTCGGGAGAGTTTCTGGTTCAGCAACCCCATTACGTAACGTTGCCCGCCGTAAATATTGTCCTCAAGGGTCACATCATCAAAACAGCGGGATCAACGGCCCGGCTTGAGGTCGTCGTTGGCAACACCACAAACTTGATGACATGGGGTGCGGGTGAGGTGGTCTCCGCACCATTTTCGAAGTCGATTACATCGCCCGTTTCGGCGGGTCAATTGCCTGCCCCATTCCCCATTAGCGCATCGGCTGTAGTGAACAAAGAACCCGGGAGTGGAGCAGTTCTTGTTTCTCTTGAATCGATTGAAGTAAAAATAGGCCGCGTGCGGGTCGCCAGTTACGATTACTAGGCTTGGCCAAAAAAAGTCCGCCGCGATTTCCGCGGCGGACTTTTAAATTGAAAGAGAGACTGTCTTTAAACAGTTATGGGCTTGTAGGCCTGGCGAAGGAACAGGCGCCAGCGGCCATCTTCCTTTTTCCACGTCTGAACAATGTTAAGCACCAACTGCAAATTCTTGCCCTGGAAAATCAGGTCAGCATCGAATGTATGGCGGGCAATAGCCAGGTCACCAATCACATGCATGCTATGGTCATAAAGCTTGATTGAATTGAACACTTCAGCCTTGTCGACAACGGTTTTCACAAATTCGACCTTGGTCTGAACCACGCCATTGGCGTGACCGAATGACATGTCGTCTGCTGACAATTCGAGAAGCTTGGCGCCATCTCCGGCAACCATCGACTTGCGGTACAGTTCAACCGCAGCGAGGAGTTCGTCCGTTTCGCAGGCCTGTGCCGTAGCACTTGCTGCTACACCGAGAATTGCTGTTCCTAATGTTACCGCACTTGCAATTGTCACGTCACGTCTGTTCATTTTTTTCACCATTTCCCAATCCTTGGTCATGGCGATAGCTATAACGGGCTTCCCTTAAGACGAAGTAAATCGAGCCGTTTCACGGCGCGTCAAAAGCCCGTGTTTTGTGGGTTTTTATTGGCTTTGTGAGATCTTCAAATAGGTTAAAATCGATTTTTTGCCAACGTGGTTTATTGTACGTTAACTGGAAAACATGCATTTGCGCAATTTACTTGTGAACAAAATCAGCTGTGAAATTGTCAGTCCCCAGTGATTTTCTGCAACCCCAAGTGATCAATGGAGATGAATGCAGCTCAGGCGCTTTGCAAGTTCAGTCAACAGGATTCTGTCTGTGGCGCCTGCTACGTCAACGTGCCAGTCGCGTGGCAATGGCTGTGAAATATTGAGGGTGAAACTTGCAATGGCCCGAAGTGACTGGGACACAACATCAATGCTTTGCAAATCCCGAACCATCATTTGGTTTGCGCCACCATCGCAGGCGATCCGGTTCACGGTTTCTTCAACCAGATTAATCGTGTTGGCAATTGCCACGAGCTCGATGCTGATTTGCTTGAGCACATCAACCAGTGGGACTTCATGGCTAAGAGCTGTCAAACGCGGCATTTGTAGTGTCCTTCAAGTTGTAGACTATCGCCCCCGGTCGTCAGATTGATTGCTCTAAACAATATCAGGATCATGGTCACCTGTTCATTGCGCGAAGCTGACGGTGACAGCCCAAAAACTCAGGAAAACATCAGGAAAAACGCGAGAGCCGGTATGCCGATCAAACCGGCAAAAACGACATAGGCCATGTTGGAAATGCCCCGTATTTTTTCTGATTGGGGTTCAAGTGGCGTGAACCAGCCTGGGGGTAGTCTATGACCTTCGCCGCCTCTTGTTTCACCCCGCACCGTAAGGTCATCAATTGCAATGGTGTAGTCCTGCGCTGTAGCTGAAAAGGCGGAGAATTGACCCGCACGCCCAAACAGTCCGGTGGCAGAATTGCTGGGCTGAGCGTCGAGCCCCGGTGTCTTGAATGCCGTATCATCGGTTCGGGAATTGGCATTGTAGGAATTGCTGGCACCACCCTTGGTCGGCGTTATTTTGGACAGGGCGTTGTCCAGTTCACTCCCGGGTCGCGTTGCGGAAACGCCTCTCCGCGGCTGAGATGCAGAAAGATCTCGAAACAGTGCATCGCCCTGCGCCTTCGAAAGCCCCGCATGCCGGATGAACAGCGTCAGGGTTTCAGTGTCACTCAGGAGCGAAAGCAATAATTCAGGCCCTATAGGCTTGCCACCTGCCATGGAGGCCTTGTTGATGACATCTGCAATGAGAGCCATGCGTGGATTGCTTCCAGCCCCTGACACCCGTGGATGCAGTCTAGGCGCAGCCGCAGACAGGGGCTCAATGGGTGTCACTCTTTATTCTTGACCCAGTTGGTTCTGACTTCGTCCCGCGGAACGTAGTTTATTTCATTGAGAAGGACATCCTTAACAACTTCAGCCGCGAGTTTTGCGTTGGCGGCGTCAACAATCTTCTTTGCCAGCGCACCGAGATCCTGCGGTTTCAGCCGCGAGAAATCTATCACTGAGTTTTCATAAAGTGTGCGGTAGGCCGTGTCGATGAGATAGGGTGTCGGTTCGTAGCCCAGTTTTGCCGTCTCTCCGGCGTTCACCGCAAATGAAAGTTGCGTGACGAGATAGCCCTGCACCTTGCCCGATTTTATGACCGGGACACTTACCATGTCCGTTTTGATGAACTCCACTGCCGTAGATTCCTCAGCAGATGCGACATGAGCCGATTTGGCAACTTGCGTATGGATGAAAAAATAGGTGGAACCCAATGCAACAGCGCAGACCCAAATGCCGATAAGCAGGGTCTTGATCACTGGATGCCACGTCCGAAAGTTTTGGAACTGCCATAGGTTCCATCGGATTCATTCTGTCGCAATACATCCAGTATCGTATTCGAAACTTCGCGGGCTGCTGCAAGATGAACGGAAAGCAGTTGGTGATTGATGTCCAGCAGCACCTTGAACTTTCTGATGTCTTTCTCCAGGTTGGCTTTCAGAAATTCAGGGCTGCATCCCCGTTGCGCCCGCATGAGTTCAAGCAGAAGTTGGCTCTTCTTGTAGATGATTGCGTCCAGCG
>JANMKJ010000124.1:0-1934 GCA_031371945.1 Rhodobiaceae bacterium | reverse complement strand
TGACTAAGGCAATGAGTTTTCCATTTACGTAAAAGCGATTGTGATCAAGCTCTCCTAATTTGATAACCACTGATTTCCCTTGGAATTCAGTGACAAGGTTTGACCCTTGGGCATTGAGTTTAGGAATATCTGTGAGCGAATATTTCTCGACAAGTTTTAAGAACTGTTCACGATCATTTGCCGATAGATCTGCAAGAACCTGCATCTCAAGGCCCTGAAAAGTTTTCGCCTTATTCCAATTATTAACTGTGTCAGCCAGTTTGCTTTTGAAAAACTGAGCTTCATTTGGCAATTCATCAGCAATTGCAGAGACGGCAACAAGGCCAGGTATGAGTGATAGTAAAATCAGTTTTGTCATTTTCATTGTGGCGGTGAGCTTGGGCCAGTCGACCCACGCCATGCTGTATTCATTTGGACCCGTTGAATGGGACAGGCTCGGCTACGACGAGTTTACCATTGGCACATTCTGGGCAATCTCCATTGTGGGCGAGGTTTCGATGTTCGCCTTCTCAAATGCACTGGTGAACCGCTTCGGAGCCATCAACCTTATTGTTCTCGGTATTTCCGGTGGTTTCCTGCGCTGGCTGTTCATGTCCCAGGATTTTGGCCTGGTGGTTACATCGGTGTTGCAGGCGTTTCACGCCGTTTCATTCACGATGGTTCATCTGGGGACGATGCATTACATCCGGCTCACAGTTCCGCAAGGATTGCGCAATTCGGCCCAGGGGCTTTACGCGGCGTTTTCCGGAGGCATTGCCATGTCGGGCATGATGGCGGTATCTGGCATGCTGTATGGGCAGTTGCTTGGCGGCACCTATTTGGCGATGGCCGCTGCATCGCTGGTGGCCTTGAGTTTTGCGCTTGGCCTGAAGCGGCTCAGCCCCACAACTCTGGCACTGGTGGATACATCAAGCTGCCGTCAAACGTGATTCCAGGGTTCCGGTCACGCTGCAGCAAGAGGGGGCCATCAAGGTCAATGACTTGTGCAAATTGTGCAACCAGCATGGCCGGCGCCATGGCAAGTGAGGTGGCCAGCAAGCAGCCAACCATGATCTTGAAATTCATTGCAGTTGCGGCCTGGGCGAGTGCCAGTGCAGGGGTAAGTCCACCGGTCTTGTCCAGTTTTATATTGATGGCGTCGTACTTGCCGACGAGTTCGTGTAATTGGTCCCGGTCATGGGCGGATTCGTCTGCGCAAATTGTGACGATGTGTTCGACGTGGCGTAGCGCCTCGTCGTTGCCGGCGGGCAGGGGCTGTTCAATAAGCTCGACATTCACATCGGCGCAGGCCTTGAACAGTTCTGGCAGCTGGTCAGGTTGCCACCCCTCATTGGCATCCACAATGAGGCGGCTGTTGGGTGCTGCCCGACGAATGAGGCGCAGCCGCTCTATATCCCCTTCGTGGCCCAGCTTGAGCTTCAGGAGCGGTCTGCCGCTCGCGGCCTCGGCAGCAATCGCCATGGCCGCAGGCGTATCAAGGCTCAAGGTGTAGGCGGTCACCATGGGATGCGGTTCGCGAAGCTGCGCGAGTTGCCAAACAGGTTTGCCGGCGCGCTTGGCCTCCAAATCCCAAAGGGCACAATCCAAGGCGTTTTGCCCGGCGCGAGTGCTGACAAGGTGTGGGATTTCAGCACGATTGATGCCTGACTCGACTTTTGAGCGGGCGGCCTCTACCGATGCGATGACACCGTCGACAGTTTCGTTGTAGCGCGGATAGGGTACACATTCGCCACGGCCCGTGTGCGGTCCATCCTCGAGGGTTACAACCACAACGTCGGCTGTGGTTTTACTGCCGCGCGAAATGGTGAAGCTACCGGCAATGGGCCAGCTTTCATGGGCAATGGTGAGTTTCAGCATGTTATTCGGTGGCAATGCGGCCGCTGACTTGTGCAAGCATCATGTAAACTTCACCAGAATTTGAAGCAAGGCAGGTT
>JANMKJ010000106.1:0-2698 GCA_031371945.1 Rhodobiaceae bacterium | reverse complement strand
ACGAGAAGGAAACATCCTTGGCATCCCGCTGACCTTCAGCGCTGGCAGCAGAAACGCCAACAACAAAGCAGGCGACGGTGGCAGCGAGTGTTTTGAGCATATTTTTCATCATTTTCCCCCAAATCACTCCGCTGGAACCATGGGCTTATGCTTTGCTAGAACATCGTCCGTAATTGACGATGGCAAAGGCTTGGGATTTTCAAGAAGTCCAAGCAACGGCAAAATCGGGAAGAAGTAGGCAAAGTAACAGATCGTGGCAATCTGGCCCACAAGCTTATAGGTGAAGTGCCATTCATCTGGCGGCGCTGCTTCATGGCTCAGGAAGTAATTGTCCGGCGCACCCGAGCCTGCAAAGCCCAACACGATGCAAACCAAAACGAACAGCCAGAAGACCTGCTTGAAAATCGGCCGATAAGTACCCGAGCGAACACGCGACGTATCGAGCCACGGCAACGCAAACAGGATGAGGATGGAACCAAACATTGCGATGACGCCACCCAGCTTGTCAGGAACGGCCCGCAGGATGGCGTAGAACGGCAGATAGTACCACTCCGGAACAATATGCGCTGGCGTTGCCAAGGGATTGGCCGGTAAATAATTCACGGCATGGCCCAGGTAATTCGGCGAGAAAAACATGAAGGCTGAGAAGAACATCATGAACACGGCAATCGCGAATGCGTCCTTCATGGTGTAATAGGGGTGGAACGGAACCGTATCCTGCGAACTCTTCACACTGACGCCGGTTGGATTGTTATTGCCGGGAACATGCAACGCCCAGATATGCAGGCCAACAAGTGCGGCCAGAACAAATGGCAAAAGGAAATGGAGCGAGAAGAAGCGATTCAGGGTTGGGTTGTCAACCGAGTAGCCGCCCCACAGCCATGTGGTGACTGTGTCACCCACAAATGGAATGGCCGAGAACAGATTGGTAATGACCTTGGCGCCCCAGAAGCTCATCTGGCCCCAAGGCAAAACATAGCCCATGAAGGCTGTGGCCATCATCACGAGGTAGATCAGAACGCCAATCATCCATAAGACTTCGCGCGGCGCCTTATAGGAGCCGAAATACATGCCACGGAAAATGTGGATGTAAACGGCAATGAAGAACATCGAAGCGCCGTTGGCGTGCATGTAGCGCAGCAGCCACCCATAGTTCACATCGCGCATGATGTGCTCAACCGAGTTGAAGGCCATGTCCACGTGGGGGGTGTAGTGCATCGCCAGAACAACGCCGGTTATGATTTGCAATACCAGCATGATTGCGAGAACAGCACCAAAAGCCCACCAGTAGTTCAGGTTCTTCGGCGTCGGAAAATCTAGAGCCTGGCCCTGGACGAGATCCATGATCGGCAAGCGTTCATGAAACCACTTGGCAAAGGCAGACTTGGGTTGATAGCTGGATGGACCACTCATAAATCTTGCCCCTAATTAGCCGATACGAATCTTGGTGTCGGTAAGATATGCATATTTTGGAACTGCCAAATTCTCCGGTGCCGGACCTTTGCGGATGCGACCAGCCGTATCATACTGCGAACCGTGGCAGGGACAGTACCAGCCACCGGTTTTTGCATTGCCTTCGACAACTGCGTAATCGCCCTCATTGCCAATGGGCACGCAGCCCAGATGGGTGCACACACCCATCATCACGAGGAACCCTTCCTTGCCGCCAACAACGCGGTTTTCGTCTGTAGCGGCATCGCCCTCTGGAACGTTGGCATTGCGCGCCATGGGGTCTTTCAACTCTTCCATTTTGACCGCCTTGGCGGCCTCAATTTCCTTTGGCCCACGATGGCGCACGAATACCGGATTGCCGCGCCACTTCAGGGTGATTTCCTGTCCTTCGGCAATAGGAGCAAGGTCCACATCCACCGTGGCCAGCGCCAGCACCGAGGCATCCGGGTTCATTTGGTTGACAAAAGGCCAGGCAACAAGGGCTGCCCCCACAGCACTCGCGGCACCCGTTGCAATGAATAGAAAATCCCGCCGATTTACATCTGCATGTACCGCTGTGGACACGTTTTTGTTCCTTCGTGTTGCAGCAAGCGTCGAAACCCGGAAAAACAGCCCCTCGCCCGCAATATCTCAGGCGGTTTTGACACTGGTCACCAAAGTTGTCTAGCCATGAGTTGTCGCAGTGCAGAGAGTTTTTGCCCAAACCCCAATCTTTCTTTAAAAGCGCCAGAACATGATCGAAATAGCCCTTTTTCAGCCCGATATTGCGCCCAACGCCGCAACCATTATTCGCATGGCCGCCTGCCTTGGCCTGAAAGTGACAATTATTGAGCCGGCAGGCTTTGCCTGGACTGATTCTTCATTTCGGCGGGCCGGGATGGATTACCTTGATCGCGCCGCCGTAAGACGAACCGCTTCATGGCAGGCATTTCGCCAGGAGACTGAAGCCAGGCGGCTGGTCCTGCTTTCGACGAAAGCTGAAACGGCCTATACAAAATTCGCATTTTCCAATGACGATGTCATTATTGTTGGCCAGGAGAGTTCTGGCGCACCAACAATGGTCCATGACGCGGTTGGCGCCCGCATCCTCATTCCGATGCAGCCGGGTGAACGCTCGTTGAATGTGAGCCTTGCCTGCGCCATGGTGACAGGTGAGGCAATGCGGCAATTGGGAAAATTCTGAAAGCGCTCTAGAAGATTGAAATCATGATTTCCCAAATCCCATCGATGGCTTTAGCGCAAGCAT
>JANMKJ010000064.1:0-2777 GCA_031371945.1 Rhodobiaceae bacterium | reverse complement strand
CCATCAAGGCTGCCCCAGCGGACATCAGCGGCCAGGGCATGGCCATGATGGTTGCTGCAAAGGGAATGGCCAAGACGGAAGCCGACGGCAGCATGAGCTGGAAAATCGAAAATACAGCTTCGGGCGGCATTCTGGTAAACGGCATTGATGTCAGCAAAATGGGTAGCCCGAACTAACAACTAGCGCGTTTTCGACCCATTGCAGGATTTGTAGAAATCAGACATCATATCCGTTGAGATCAAGAACTCTGAGCGGGGGCCCGCAAGAATATCAATTTTGCGTCAATTTTATCGTTTCAGAAAAGGATTGATACAACTCATGATTAAATCTCCCTTCGCAATCGCCGCATTCATGATTCTGGCGTCAACGGCAAGCTTCGCTGCAGACGCCGTCAGCTTCACGATGAAGGCGTCGATGCCATCGCTGCGTGATACAACGCGTAAAGACAGTTTCACCGTGGGCCTTGCGGATAAGCAGGTGGACACGACTTTAAAGATCGTTTGTCAGGGGGCCACAGCCGGCATCATCACGGGCAAGAATGAATCCTGTGCCGTCACGGGCAATGGCGCGTTGATCAATCCGGGCAACGGCCAGAAGCTGCAGCGCACGCAGTATGCTGGCGGCTGGGTGGTCAAGTCTGACGGGTTCACAGATGGCGCTACGATGTCGGTGAATTATTTGGCGCTCGGCAAGGTGCCTGCATCAAGTGCCACATTTGCGGGCAGCATGATGCTCAAGCCAGAAAACCCAAGCACCGGTGCCAGCCTGTTGCGCGATACGATTTTAAAGAAGATCAAGACGACCGAATCTGGCCTCATCGATGAACGGGTGGACACGGTGCAATTTTCCAATTTCACGGTTCCGTCGGCAGGGCTTCCATCCGACAAGGGCTGTGTGTGGAATGGCAACATGGTGTATTCCTACCAGACGGAATCCTGGTTCATTGAACTTACCGCAAAGTGTAACGGCAAGGACTATCCGCTGAAAGGCAACATGCCGTTCACGGAAACGCCAAACGTCGGCAGCCAGCACCAGTATGATCTGACCTTGACGCTGCCTGCCGCGGATGTGGGCACCGATGATGCCCTGTTTGCCAGTGCCACGGGCGATACGGACCTGTTCGCCTCGGCTGATGGCATCAGTGGCCAGATCATCATGAAGGAAAGCAGCTACGTGGATGTTGAGGTTGATGGCCAGACCGATAAGGTGGCCAGCGAAATCGATGCCACGGGCACGCTGACCGGGCAGAACGTACCGCTTGAAGCCGTCCGCTCCCTCAGCACATTGATCGGCATCATGTCGCGGACGTTCTTCGGGGCGTAAGTCTTAGGCTGGAAGCTTGCCGTCAGGCGTAAGCTTGTCGACGGCGTCCGGCAGGGTCCTGGACAGGCGAGCGAGCAGCTCTTCGCGGCTGAGGCCTGTCTGCTTGATCAGAATGTCGATAAGGTCAGTGCCGAGCGCGTCACCCACCTGGGTTTCGGACACCGGCTTGTTTTCACCTTTGCCAATCCACGATTCGGCGGCCTGGCCCAGGCCCGTTTTCTTGAGATGGTCAACGAGGTCGCCGAGACCACCTGTGTTGTTGTCACTGATGCCCTTGACGAATTCGCCAATCTTGTCGCGGTTCTGGTAACCGGCCACGGCCACGAGGCCCAGCAATGCAGCCAATGAAGGCAGTCCTCTAGCCATTTTGATCTCCCTAGAAAAGTTTGAAGCCAGATTATGGGTGTGAATTTGTCAATTGCAAGACTCTATCATTGAAAAACACCCACCTGCAATGATATGTAGGGCGGAAATTTATAAACGTGGAGCTGGATTTACATGGGAATTCTCTGGACAATCATCATCGGTTTTGTTGCAGGCGTGGTGGCAAAGTTCCTGATGCCGGGCAAGAATGAGCCGTCTGGCTTCATTTTGACCACCATTCTTGGCATTGTTGGCGCATTTGTTGCGAGCTTCCTCGGCCAGGCCCTTGGATTTTATTCACCGGGTGAGGGTGCGGGCTTCATCGGCTCAGTTATCGGTGCCATCGTGCTGTTGTTTGTCTACGGCATTTTTGTAAAGAACAAGGCGGCCTGACACCCGCCCATTCTTGCAATAGACGGCGGCGTTCACCATCTGATTACCGGGCAGGAGGCCTAGTGTGATGTTGCTGTTTATTCTCAATGCGGTGTGGTTCGTTTTGGGTGGTTTTTTCGCAGGCCTGGGCTGGATCCTGGCAGGTGTGATCATGGCCATAACAATTATCGGAATTCCGTGGGCCCGCTCATGCTTCATGCTGGCGCGCTACACGTTCTGGCCGTTTGGATATGATATCGTATCACGTGACGAGTTGCACGGGCGGCCTGACATTGGTACCGGCGTGCTCGGCACCATTGGTAATATCGTGTGGTTTGTGCTGGCGGGCTGGTGGCTGGCGCTGATGCACGTCGCAGCAGCCGTAGGCTTTGCGGTGACCATTATCGGCATTCCCTTTGCCTGGGCCCATGTGAAACTGGCATTGGCCTCGCTTTTCCCGGTCGGCAAGACGGTGATACCGGTTGAAACCTTAAGGCTATTGCCGGGTTCGGTGCAAAAGGTCTAGACCTCACAGGGCTTGAAACGTGAGGTAAGCATATGGCGAATTTGCGTTGGGGTTTGATTGGGGCGGCAACCATTGGGCGGGAATGGGTCATTGGCGCCATCAAGAATACCGGTGGTGCCATCCATAATGTGTTCAGCACCAATGCGGAGCGTGGTGCGGCCTATGCGCGAGAGTTCGGCATACCTCATTCAAC
>JANMKJ010000061.1:0-4793 GCA_031371945.1 Rhodobiaceae bacterium | reverse complement strand
GCTTGGCTTCATCGCGCGCCAGCACCAACCCTGCACCAACCTTGTGATGCTTAAACAGCCGCATCATATCCACCAGCACATCATTGCGCTTGGCTTCAATTTCGGCAACAGACTGGCCTGCACTCTGTGCCTCACAGCCGTCTATCAACCGGTTTTGCAACGTGTCATTCCATTTCGGGAAGGGCAGATCGGTCCACGGCAGTTCGAGAGTAGGATCAAACTGCGAAATGAAATGCCGCATGCCGCCAGGGCCGCCTGCCACGTGGTATGTCAGGAACGAACCCATGAAGGCCCAGCGCATGCCTGCGGAGTACACGATAGAATCGTCGATATCGCCGGTAGTACCCACGTCCTTGTTAAGGATGTGCAGGGCCTCGCGCCACAGCGCCTCCTGCAGACGGTCGCAGATATAACCCTCAATTTCCTTCTTGAGGCGCAACACCTGCATGCCGATGGATTCGAAATATGCGCCAGCCCGGTCCATGGCCTCGCTTGACGTTTTTTCTCCAGGTACAGTTTCGACAAGGGGCAGAAGATAAACCGGATTGAACGGGTGGCCGATGATCACCCGTTCTGGATGTTGCGCGCATTGCGATTGCAGGACCGTCGGCAAAAAGCCTGACGAGGATGAAGAAATGATTACATCCGGCCGGGCAATGGCATCAATATCGCGGAACAGTTTCACCTTGAGATCTTCACGCTCGGGGGCTGCCTCATGGATGAAGTCAGCCTTTGACGCCATCTCCTTGAGATCAGTGGTAAAACTCAATTTACCCTTTTTGCCAGAACCACCCATTAGCTTCGACATGGAAGGCCACGCCACGGCAATTGCAGCCTTCAGTTTTTCCTCTGCTGCGGGGTGTACGTCATAGGCGATCACGTCAAACCCGCGGATCAGCAGGCGTGCAGCCCAACCCGCGCCGATGAGGCCTGTGCCGGCGATCCCGACCGTTTTGATTTTGGACATCGTTTAAGCCCTTGGCTTTAATTGCAGTATGGCGCGCGCCTCATCGGGTGAGGCAACCTTGGTGCCAAGTATTTCAATAATCTTGGCCGCCTTCTCCACCAGCTTGCCATTGGTGGCATGCACGCCTTTTTCGAGCCAGAGATTATCTTCCAGGCCAACCCGCACATGCCCACCCAGCAGCACCGCCTGGGCCACAGCCGGAAACTCATTGCGGCCAATGCCAAACGCCGCCCAGACCGCATCCTTGGGCAACTGGGCCTTCTGATAGGCCATGGTTTCTGAATCGTATGGGGCACCCCATGGAATGCCGAGGCAAAGCTGGAACAGGGGCGGACTGTCAATCAGGCCTTCCGCACACAGTTGCTTGGCAAACCACAGATTACCTGAGTCAAAAATCTCCATCTCAGGTTTCACGCCATAGGATTTGATCAGGGCGGCCTGCTGCCGCAATTGCGCCGGGGTCTGCACAACCATCGAATTGCCGTCACCGAAATTGAGCGAGCCACAATCCAGCGTGCAAAGCTCAGGCTTCAGTTGAGCAATATGCAAAAGGCGTTCGATGGGACCAACGAGGTCGGTGCCTTCGCCCCATCGCATGGGGTTCTCACCATCACCTACCACCAGATCGCCACCCATGCCGGCAGTAAGATTGATGATGACCTCCTTGTTCTTGGCGCGTATCCGTTCCATGACTTCGGCATAGAGATCAACCCGCCGTGACCCCTTGCCGGTCTTCGGCTCGCGCACATGGCAGTGCACAACAGCAGCGCCAGCACTTGCCGCTTCGAGTGCCGAATTGGCAATTTGCTCCGGTGTTACAGGCACATTGGGGCTTTTGCCGACGGTGTCGCCAGCGCCGGTCACGGCACAGGTAATGATTATCTTGGGGTTCATGGGGGTCCTCCGTTTGAAGTAACGTTAAGCCTGTCCACTTTTTTAAGTTTGACTTTTTTCGCCATTGAGTTAGCAATTTACGCCATGGTTCCCGCCGACGTGGTTTTTCTACTGGTCCAGCGCTTCTCGATGATTTCGCTGTATGGCGCACTCGAACCGTTACGCATAGCCAATCGCTTTGCGGGCAAGAAATTTTCCTGGCGCTTCGTTTCCGCAGATGGAAATCCCGTATCCGCCTCCAATGATATTCCCATTTCAGTAACGGGAAGCCTCGCCGATTTGGGAAAGCCAACCATGGTCGTAGTGTGTGCCAGCTATGAGCCGGAGCAGGGCATCACCAAGCCGGTGCTTTCAGCGGTGCGAAAACTGGCAGCACAAAAGGTACTTCTGGCGGGGCTTGATACGGGGCCTTTCGTCCTCGCAAGGGCAGGGGTTCTGGATGGCTACCGGGCCACCTGCCACTGGGAAAGCCTGCCCGGGTTCACCGAAAGTTTTCCACGGGTGCAAGCAACCCAAGCACTTTATGAAGCTGATCGTGACCGCATGACCTGCGCCGGCGGTTCATCGTCAATCGACATGATGCTGGACTGGATAAGGCAGCAGTTGGGCCGCGACATTGCTGTCACCATCGCTGATCAACTGGTGCATTCACGCATTGCCGAGCAACAGGGTGAAGCAAGGGCTCCAGCTGCTGCCCGCTACGGCACCAGCGATGCGCGCTTGCTGGCCTGCATATCCCTGATGGAAGAGCAGGTGGAGGATCCGCACGACATCAAAACCCTGGCAAACCGTGCCGGGGTTTCCGTGCGCCAGCTGGAACGGCTTTTTTCAACGCAACTGCAACGCCGCCCCATGGGGTTCTATCTTGCTCTGCGACTGGAACGGGCGGAACGCCTGATCAATTATTCGACCATGGGCGTGCGCGAGGTGGCCTTGGCAACCGGCTTCTCATCACTCCCGCAATTCTCACGGAGCTTTACCCGGCACTTCGGCAAGTCGCCTTCCAAATGGCGCAAGAAATAGCAATCCAGGCCATGGGCTTGCATTAACTCCCATTTTGGAGGAAATTGGCACCTTATATTTTAGGCGGCACACCTTGAATACGATAGTTGGATTTATGTTTTTCGCAACGGCGGTGGTAGCGCCCCCTACACCAGAAAACTGGTGCCGGGTGGGGCACACCGTGATGATTCCTGATGGCCGCGAGGGCCCGGTCACGTCGCTCGATGGGGAAATCTGCCGCGTTCTTGTCTATGGCGAAAAATACGTGTCGCAATGGGCCTATTACGTGATTGAACCCATGTACCCCCAAAAACTCGAACACTACCAGTTTGGCCATTGATCGAAGTTGCGTTCCTGCTAGTTTGGGCCCGAGGGTGCGTAATTATTAGGGGAGATTCGCAATGCGGAAATTTGCTCGTATAGCGTTAGGTATTTTCACTCTTTTTCTTTCCGCACAGATCGTGGAAGCCGCAAACAAAACCTTCGTCAGCCCAAAGGTTGGGGGCAATCGGCTGGATTGGTGCTTGAACTGGGGTTCTGGTTGCGGTGAGCCTGCAGCTACCGCCTGGTGCAAAACCAAGGGCTATAACAAGTCGATTGATTCCGAGGAAGACATGGACATTGGTGCATCGTCGCCCACGCGCCTGTTGTCAACCGGAGCCGTTTGCGACCAGGCCTACTGCGATGGTTTTACCTTTATCACGTGTTCAAGTGCGCCCATTCCGCTGCCACCACCACCCCTGCCGCCGCCCGTGATGAAGCAGATTTTCTTCAAGCCAAAATACAATGGTGTGCGGCTTGATTTCTGTTACCAGGGCGGCAGTGGCTGCGGAAAGCAGGCAGCCGACGCCTGGTGTGACAGTGAAGGATTTGATGAAGCCATCAAGTTCCAGATTGCATCAGGGATTGGCCCACTGAAGCCTACGATTCAGATTGGATCCGGCCAAACCCTGATTTTGCCGTTGGCCAACGCCTTCAAGTCGATTACCTGCATCAAGTAATCTACGCGCCCGACTGCCACTGCTTTATTGCGTCAAGCGGGTGAATGAGCATGATGATGTTGAGGGTGAGGTTGTCGCGAATGAGTGCGCCAACCACAACCTCCATTGTCAGGGCGATCACTACTGTGGACCAGAGAGGAAGTCGCCACGCCGCGTAGAAGCCAATGGCCATGGCCGCAATGTCGCTGACTGAGTTGATGACGCTGTCACCGTAGTAATCCAGCGATATCGTCGCTTCCCGGTAGCGGTTGATGATGAATTCCGAGTTTTCAAATATTTCCCAGCCGGATTCAATCAGGACCGCAAACAGCAGCCGGAGACCAGGCGGCCATTTCCTGCCTATGAGCCAAAACAACCCATAGAATATGAAGCCATGAATGATGTGCGAAAACGTATACCAGTCGCTCAGGTGCTGGGAATTTTCCGAACTGAAAACCACGCCATGCCACAATTTCACGTAGCCGCATTTGCAGATGGGCTCGCGCCCCATACTCAAAAGAACTGCAGCGGCGGTAATCACCACCGCTAGCGCCGCCGCGTTATAATACCGGTTGGTTCTGGATATGGTTTGTGAATCAGTCGCCATGACCGCAGAGTGGCATGGATTTTATCGACACGCTAACCCCGGGCTAGGCATCCAAACCCGGAATTTCCAGCATGGTGCAGCCGGAAATGAGCCATGCGCCATCCGCCTGCTTTTCCATGGTGTAGACCGCCACATAGGTTTTTCCATCGGGCCCCACGATCAAAACCTTCTGTGCAGGCCTGCCGAGGGGATCTGTCAAAGTTTCCTTGAAGGCGAACGATTGTGGCCGATAAACCTGAGGGTAGCCCTTCTTCACCATGGCCATGAAGCCCTCGACCGACGGGAATACCCGGCGCACAACGGGGGCCGCAAATTCATACGCACCTTTGCCGTCATCTGCCTG
>JANMKJ010000049.1:0-10116 GCA_031371945.1 Rhodobiaceae bacterium | reverse complement strand
TGCTTGGTTGACGTATAGGGTGCGGAATTGGGGCGCGGCGACTGGGCCGAAATCGAGCCGTTGTTGATGATGCGGCCACCGCGCGGGGTTTGTGCCTTCATGATCTTGAAAGCTTCCTGGGTGCACAGGAAGGGTCCGGTGAGATTGGTGGCCACAACGCTTTGCCACTGCTCGAAGGTCAGGTCCTCAAGGTTGATGGTGCCCGGTGCGCCGGTTCCCGCGTTGTTGAAAAGCACGTCGAGCCTGCCGAACCTCTCCAGGGTTTTGGCGAACAGGTTGGCCACGGATTTTGGATCGGCAACATCAGTCGCCACAGCCAGGGCATTCTTGCCGATTTCCTTGGCTACGTCTTCCAGCGCTTCCAGTCTCCGCCCGGCGAGGACTACGGCGTAACCTTCCTTTGCCAGCGCCATGGCGCACGCCTTGCCGATGCCCGAGCCTGCGCCAGTGACCAGTGCTACCTTCATTTTTTCAATGCCTTCCATGCCGCAACGAATTGCTGTGCCGCTTTCGAAACGTCAGCGGCGGTGAACCCCGGTTTGTAGATGTTGGAACCGATGCCGAAGCCTGCGATGCCGACATCCCACCAGCTTTGCATGTTTGCCGGGGTGACGCCACCTACGGCATAGATTTGAACGTGGCTGGGCACTACGGCGCGCCAGGCTTTGACTGTGACCGGGCTTGCGGCTTCTGCCGGAAAGAGCTTGAGGTGGGTGGCACCGGCCCTGATGGCGGCAAACGCTTCCGTTGGCGTGAACACGCCGGGCAGGGGTTCCAGACCCAAGCTTCGCGCGTGGGCGATAACGTCGGAATTGCAATCGGGCGACACGCTGATTTCTCCACCATGGAGTTTCAGCAGATTGACATCCTGCACACTGAGAACCGTTCCAGCGCCCACAACCAGCCTGCCTTTAAAAGCATCGGCCATTGCCTTGATGGAGGTGAAGGGATCCGGCGAGTTGAGCGGAATTTCAGCAACCGTAACACCTGCATCAACCAGTGCCTCGCCAACCACCACCACGTCCTGTGGAGCAATGCCGCGCAGGATGGCGATGATGCCACATTGGGATACGGCACTCGTAAAGTTCATTGGATACTTCCTGCTGCCTGGGCGATGTTTCTAAGGCCCTTCACCGCCACGTCGGGATCACTGAAACGGACTTTGAGCCCTGCATATTTCATGGCGCTCACATAGTGCTGGGCCAATGCGGGCGTGGCCAGGATGTTATACTGTGCCGCAGGTGAATGGCCTGCTGTAGCGTGGGCGATCTCCGTGCCAATCACCTGTCCAGACAGGTAGGAACTCAACTGGTCAGTTGGCATCTCGTTGAAGAGAGCCAGGGTCCGGGCGGAGAAAATGCGGTGCAGGAAGCCGCCTGCATCCTTGAGGCCGGCGCGCACGCCGCGCTCGAACGCCGCCTCGAAGTAGCTGTCACCCGTCATCAGGCGGCCGAGAATGGAATGATTCTTGAGGACGGCAAACATTTCGCCTGTCATGTAGGTGGCAAACCCCTTGATCTCGCCGGCCTCGCAGGTGATCCATTTGCTGTGGGTGCCTGGCGTAATGAAGTATTCAGTGCCTCCGGCGGTGGCGCCCATCACCTGGGTTTCCTCGCCGCGCATGACGTCCGGCACACCACTTTCATCCCGGGTGCTGACGCCGGGCACGAAATGGATTTTTCGGCCACGCCTGGAGGTGTGGACATTGAGCCCTGCCGCGATGGATTTAAGATTGGCCGGGCAGGCGACATAGGGCACCTCAATCCAGCCCTGGCGGCTGGTTATCATGCCAGATGCGAAAACCGGCAAGGCAACGTCCCACTGTCCCACCTGCTTTTCCAGGGCCTCGTCAAAGCCCCGGTTTTCAACCGCCAGAATTCCCTGCGGTGCGGATACGGTTTCAAGCACGGCACCATCGGCGCCTACGCGGTAGGCGCGAAACGACGATGTGCCCCAATCAAGGGCTAAGAAACTGCTGGCCATGCGAGCTCAAAGTGATTTGACGGTTCCGGGTTTGAAATCCGGTTTTAAGTCTTTCAGGCGATTGCGCAAGGGTGCGCCAAAGGCCGGGGCGGAGATTTCAAACTCGTCGCCATCAAGCGGCACGATGCCATCGGCAATGCTCAAGGTGGCGGTGCCAAAAAAGTGGATGTGCACGTCGCCGGGCCTTCTGAAGCCTGCATACTTGAAGTGGTGATATTCGAGATTGGCAATGGTGTGGGACATGTTGGCCTCACCGGTGAGGAAGGGCTTCTGCCAGATGGTTTTGCCACCCCGGTTGATGCGGCTCATGCCTTCAATGTGGGCAGGGGCAGTGCCTGCGATCATTTCCGGGCCAATGGAACAGTGGCGCAGCTTCGAATGGGCCAGGAACAGGTAGTTCTGGCGCTCGGTGATATGGTCGGAATATTCATTGCCGATGGCAAAGCCCAGGCGCACCGGCTTTCCCCTGGCGTCAATCATGTAGAGCCCGGCAAGCTCAGGTTCTTCGCCACCGTCAAGCGCAAAGGATGGCTTTGGCAGAGCGCCACCGGGCGGCACCAGCCACGACCCGTCGCCCTTGTAGAACCATTCGGGCTGGACGCCGGCCTGACCCTTGGCGGGTTTTCCGCCCTCGAGGCCCATCTTGAACATTTTCAGCGAGTCCGAAAGTTCGGTGGTCTTGCCATCAAGCTTGGCATGCATGGAATCGCGGGCGGAAGCCGAGCCCAAATGGGTGAGGCCGGTTCCGGCAATCATGCAATGGGCGGGGTCCTCATGGTCCACGGGTGGCAGCACCCGGCCCTCCTTGAGGGCGGCGGCATAATCCTCCGTGGCTGCCGTGGCCAAGGATGACGCCGCCTTGGAAAGCCTGACACCGTCTTTCAGCGCAAGGGTTGCAAGGTCCGTGGTGCGCGAGACTTTCTTGAGGAGGATGATCTTGTCGCCGCCTGCAAGGCCGACGCGGCGCTTGCCCTTCGTGTCAAGAATTTGAACGATGTTCATTTAACCCTCCCATGATTTTTTTGTTATTGTATGACAAATAAAATCGCGAGTCATCCCTCTTTCGGCCACGTGTCGGATATTCTGTAGCCTGCAGGCCATTGGTCGCCGGGATCGAGCATGAGGGTTGACTGCCCAGTGATCCAGGCCTGGCCCGTAATGGTTGGGATGATGGCCCGGTGGTTGCCGACAAGGGTTTCTTCGACGATATGGCCGATGAAGCGGCTTTCAATGATGGAGCGGCCAATAAATCGTTCACCCACCTGCATCAGGCCCTTGGCATGCAGCACGGCCATCAGGGCCGAGCAGCCGGTGCCGGTCGGCGAGCGGTCAAGCTTGCCCGGCTTTACGACACAGGCGTTGCGGCTCGACAGCACATTGTCCACGCGCTCCAGCGGGCCGGTCACGAAGCAAAATGAAAAATGATCCCAGTCGGGTAACGTGGGATGGCTGAAGCCCAACTGGTCATTTGCAGCGCTGGCAATCTTGCGGCCCAGCACGGCAATGTCGCGGGCCTCATCCGGCAGCATGTCAAATCCAAAAGTTCTTGCATCGGCAATGACGAAGCTGTCGCCGCCATAGGCAGTGTCCACCAGAATGGTGCCGTGGCCCTCCAGCTCGAGCGGAACCTGAAGGCGGTCGGCAAAGGAGGCCACGTTGCGCAAGGTAATCTGGTTGGCCTTGCCATTGCTGCAATGGGCGGTGATCTCGATCAGGCCGCCGGGGGCTTCCAGCTTCAAGTGTGTGATGGGCTCGACCATCGCAATGATGCCCGTATCCAGCAGCACGGTTGCCACGCAGATGCAGTTCGAGCCCGACATGGGTGGCGTGTCTTCCGGCTCCATGATGATGAAACCCATCTGGGCTTGCGGGTGCCGGGGTGGTACCAGCAGGTTCACGTGGCGGAACACGCCACCACGCGGCTCGTTCAGCACGAAATTGCGCAAGCTTTGGTCGCTTGCAATGAAGCGCGACTGGTCCCAGATCGTGTCACCGGGTGGCGGGGCTACGCCGCCAATAATGACGTCGCCCACTTCGCCTTCGGCATGGCAATTAACGATATGGATGGATTTTGACGTGCGCATGACCAATGTTATAGCAACAACAAATTGCTTGAAAAGACAAACTCTTGGCATAAATTAGTTCAACCACCAAATGAGGAATTGCGCCCATATGAAGAAACTGGAACTGTTTATCGAGAAAGTCATTCTCGCGTCGCGCTGGTTCCTGGTTGTGTTCTACCTGGGCCTTACAGTTGCGCTCGGCGTCTATTCGGTTTCGTTCATGCGCAAACTGTTTGAGTTCACCACCAAGGTGTTTGAGTTGGATGAAACGGATTCAATCCTGAAAATGCTGGCCCTGATTGATGCAGCCCTTGTCGCCAGCCTTGTCGTCATGGTGATCATTTCCGGCTACGAGAATTTCGTCAGCCGCTTTGACAATGCTGACACTGAACTGTCATTGCTTGGCAAGATAGACGCAGGCTCGCTCAAGGTGAAGGTGGCCTCAACCATTGTGGCGATTTCGTCCATCCACCTGCTTCAGGTTTTCCTCAATGCCGGCACCATGGATACTTCCCGCGTGATGTGGCTCACCATCGTTCACGTGGCGTTCGTGATATCAGCCCTGCTGCTGGCTTATATTGACCGGGTGATGGCCATGACCAAAAAAGAAAAAGACGCCCACGAATAGCTTTTACAAATCGCCGACGACGCATTTCCTGGCGAGTGACTTGTACTGCTTTTCAGTAAACTGGATCGGGTTGCCACCGGCTGATGGATCCTTGATGGCCATGGCGGCAACCTCGTCGATGCGTTTGAGATCGATGCCAATATCTTTCAAGGTATGGGGAATGCCAATCTCCTTGCGCAGTGCGAGAATCCATTTGAGGAAGCCTTTGAACCCGCCCTTGATGCCGAGGTAGGCAGCGGCGCGCTCAATATCGGTTTCTATTTTTTTGCGGTTAGCCACCAGCACGTAGGGCATGACGATGCCGTTCAGCAGGCCGTGGTGGGCATCATACAGGCCACCGAAGGGATGGGACAGGGCATGAATGGCACCTAGCCCGCGCTGGAAGGCGGTTGCCCCCATGGTAGAGGCCATGAGCATGTTGCCGCGGGCGTCGATGTCCGAGCCTTTCTTCACGGCCCTTGCGAGGTTCTCTTTCACCAAACGCATGCCTTCAAGGCCAACACCTGCCGACAGCGGATGGTAAAACGGCGCGCAATAGGCCTCGAGGCAATGGGCAAGCGCGTCCATGCCGGTGGCTGCCGTCAATTTTGGAGGAAGCCCTACGGTGAGTTCGGGATCAAGGATTGCTACTTTCGGCATGATGGCGGGGTGGAAGATGATCTTCTTTTCGTGGGTCACGGGGTGGGTCACAACGCCGGCGCGACCCACTTCCGAACCCGTTCCCGCCGTTGTCGGCACGGCGATGATGGGGGAGATTTTTGAAGCGTCTGCCCTGGTCCACCAATCGCCAATGTCTTCAAGGTCAAACACGGAAATGGTTTGGCCGTGCATGAGGGCGATCATCTTGCCGATATCGAGGCCGGACCCGCCGCCAAAAGCCACCACGCCATCGTGGCGGCCCGCCTTGTAGGCTTTGACACCTTCATTGATGTTGGCCTCAATCGGGTTGGGGCGCACATCGGCGAACACTTCGATTGAAAGGCCCGCGGCTTTCACGTCGGCCACGATCTGCTTCACCATGGGCATCGAGGCGAGGCCCGGATCGGTGACGAACAATGGCCGCATGATGCCATTGGCCCGGCACAGTTCGGCCAGTTCCTTGATGCGGCCGGAACCAAACTTGAGTGTCGTGGGGTAGCTGAAATTGCGGTTTGGAAGGGTCATGATGTGTCCTCGGGAAGTGGATGGGGTGGCGTCAGTAGCGCTCGAAGCCGCGCTTCAGCTCAAGGTCGGTGATGCGGCGATCGAATTCGAACTGCTCCCACTTGGCGGTGTGAACATAGTGGTCCACCACATCATCGCTCATGGCAGCGCGGAGGAATTTTGAACCGTCGAGCAGGGCTGTTGCCTCGCGCAGGGTCTTGGGGATTTCACGCATTTTTTTGCCATCGCCATAGGCATCGCCGGAAAATACCGGTTCAAGCTTCATCTTCTTTTCAATGCCATCCAGTCCTGCTGCGATCAGGGCCGCAAAGGCCAGATAGGGATTGAGGTCAGCGCCACCGACGCGGCATTCCACCCGGATGGCCTTGCTGTCGGCACCACACAGCCGGTATCCCGCCGTGCGGTTGTCAAAACTCCATACCGCCTTGGTGGGCGCGAAGGTGCCAACCATGAAGCGCTTGTAGGAGTTGATGTAGGGGGCCAGGAAATAGGTGAGCTCGCTTGCGTGTTCGAGCTGGCCAGCGAGGTAGTGCTTCATCATGTCGGACATGCCGTGTTCGCCGGCCTTGTCGAAGAAGTGCGGCGTCTTGCCGTCGGCTGACCACAGGGACTGGTGAATGTGCGACGAGTTTCCAGCCATGCCGTAGTCCCACTTGGCCATGAAGGTAATGGCCTTGCCAACGCCATAGGCGATTTCCTTGGCACTGTTCTTGATGATGGCGTGATTGTCAGCCATGACCAGGGCTTCGTCATACTTCACGTTGATTTCTTCCTGGCCCGGGCCCCATTCGCCCTTGGAATTTTCCACGGTGATACCAGCACCTGCAAGGCCGTTGCGCAGGGCGCGCATGTAGACTTCCTCCTTGGCGGTTTGCAGGATGCCGTAGTCTTCGATGTAGTAGGCCGCGGTTTTGAGATCGCGATAGCCCTTGGTGTTGCAGGTCTCGAAACTGTCGTCAAACAGGAAGAACTCCAGTTCGGAGGCCATGTAGGCCTTGAGTTTCATGGCCTCGACGCGCTTCAACTGCTTTTTGAGAATGGCACGGGGGCTGTGCGGCACATCTTCGTGGGTGTGGTGATCAAGCACGTCGCAGAGCACCAGTGCGGTGCCAGGCAGCCAGGGCGTGCGGCGCAGGGTTGACATGTCGGGCTTGAGCACGAAGTCGCCATAGCCCTGCTGCCAGCTCGTGGCCTTGTAGCCCGGCACCGGTTCCATTTCGATATCGACACCCAGCAGGTAATTGCAGGCATGGGTTTCCTGATAGCCGCCATCGGCAAAAAATTTGCCGTGAAAGCGCTTGCCGACGAGGCGACCCTGCAAATCCACCATTGCTGCAACCACCGTATCAATGGTGCCGGCTTTCACTTCAGCCTTGAGTTCGTCCAGTGTCAGCATTCCGTCGCCCATGTTCTTCTCCCTATTTTCTTATTGCCTGGATGAGCGGCAGCGACAGTCGCTGGGCCCATTCGTTTTGTCCACGTTCATTTGCAATGAAATCATTGCGAATTTCAATCATTACCGACTTGAGACCGCGCGGTGCACTGTGCAGGTTGGTGGTATGCATGACACCGTCTTTGGGTCCATAGGGCTCATTGAGCCTGGCGTCGATGTTGGGAAAGCCCTTGATCAGCCTGTCGGCAATGCGGCTGTCGCGATCAAACAGGATGCCGAGTTCCACAGCGCGGTCCTTGCCCTTGTAGGTTTTGGTAAAGCTGTGAATGGTCACCACGCTTGAGGCAACTCCGGCACAGGCCCGCGCATCCAGCACATGGGCCAACCCTGCATGAAACGGACGGTAGAAGGCTTCGACGCGGTCCATTTTGTCTTTGGCGCTCAAGCCCTTGTTGCCGGGAATGGATGTGGTTTCACTCAGCTCCGGAATAGCGCTGGGTGAATCTGGCGGCCGGTTGCAGTCATAGGCAAGCCTTGAATAGCGCTGCAGGGCAAGCGGCGCATCGAGCAGTTTTGACAGGAGCCGCGCCACCCCGGCGGCACCAATGTCCCAGGCAATGTGCTTTTGCAGGTCATCGGCGGAAAGCCCCAGGGTACCCAGTGATTTTGGCAGCAGGTTGCTGGCGTGTTCACAGGCCAGTACATAGGGCGATGAACCGTTGCCGTTCACCAGTATAAACGCGTCGTCTTCGCCCGCCAGCAGCTTGTTTTTCATTGTTTCGAATATTTCCCTGCCGCGCGTTGTTCCAGAACCGTCGCAACCTGTCAAACACCCGATTTGCATTAGGCGCACATGGGAGCTATCTGCCTATGGGTTAGCTGGGAAAAATGCAGGTTTTCGATTTTATCATAATTGGTTCCGGTTCGGCGGGCTCGGTGATGGCAAACCGGCTTTCGGAAGATGGCACGCATTCGGTGCTGGTGCTCGAGTTCGGCGGCAGTGATCGCGGACCCTTCATCCAGATGCCTTCTGCCCTGTCGTATCCGATGAATATGAACATGTATAATTGGGGCTTTGAGAGCGAACCCGAGCCGCATCTGGATGGAAGGCGCCTGGCAACGCCGCGCGGCAAGGTCATGGGCGGATCATCGTCCATCAATGGCATGGTGTATGTGCGGGGCCACGCCCGGGATTTTGACACCTGGGAAGAGATGGGGGCCAAGGGCTGGGGGTTTCGCCATGTGCAGCCCTATTTCAAGCGCATGGAAAACGCCCACGGTGGTGAAGAGGGCTGGCGCGGAACCGACGGGCCCATGCATGTCAAGCGCGGCCGCCGCTTGAACCCGCTCTACAAGGCGTTTGTGCAGGCAGGTGCCGAGGCGGGTTATCCCGTCACCTATGACTATAATGGCCACCAGCAGGAAGGCTTCGGGGCCATGGAGATGACGGTGCACAACGGCTTGCGCTGGTCAGCCGCCAATGCCTATCTCAGGCCCGCCCTGAAGCGCAGCAATGTGAAGCTGGTGACGCGGGCCCATGTGAACCGCGTGCTACTGGAAGGCCGTCGTGCCGTAGGCGTTGAATACATGGTGGGTGGAGAAACGATTGTTGCCAAGGCCCGTGGCGACGTCGTGATCGCAGCGTCGAGCATCAACTCACCGAAAATCCTGCAGCTCTCCGGCATCGGTCCGCCGGACGTATTGAAGGCCGCTGGAATCCCTGTGCAGCACGCCTTGCCCGGTGTTGGCGAAAACCTGCATGACCACCTGGAGATTTATTTCCAGGTTGAAAGCAAGGAACCGATCACGCTCTATTCCAAGCTCAACCTGTTTTCCAAGGGCCTCATCGGACTGGAGTGGCTGCTGTTGCGAACTGGCCTGGGCTCGACCAATCATTTTGAATCCTGTGGTTTTATCCGTTCAAAGGCGGGCATTGAGTATCCCGACATCGAATACCACTTCCTGCCCGCCGCCATGCGCTATGACGGCAAGGCCGCTTTCAATGCCCATGGCTTCCAGGTGCATGTGGGACCAATGCGGACGAAATCCCGGGGTTTCGTCCATGCCCGCAGCAGCAATCCACAGCAGCCACCGAAGATCCTGTTCAACTACATGTCCCATGCGGACGACTGGGAAGAATTCCGCGCCTGCGTGCGCCTGACCCGTGAACTGTTCAAGCAGCCATCGATGCAAAAATATGTGGGTGACGAAATCCAGCCCGGCAGCGCTGTGGTGACGGATGCCCAGATTGATGCGTTCATCCGCCAGCATTCTGAAAGCGCCTACCACCCCTGCGGCACCTGCAAGATGGGTGCTGCCTCCGATCCAACCGCCGTGGTTGACGAGACCTGCAAGGTGATTGGCATCGACGGACTGCGCGTCGCCGACAGTTCAATCATGCCGCAGGTCACCAATGGCAACCTGAATGCGCCTACGCTGATGATTGGCGAAAAGGCATCGGACCACATCCTGGGACGTGAGCCCCTGCCACCGTCGAACGTCACACCGTGGATCAACCCGCTCTGGGCAACGTCTCAGCGGTAGCGGACTGCACGCGGCCACCCGCCTTGTTGAAGAACCAGCCTTCCACGCTCACCTGAACATCGGGACTGGTATTGCCGGTCACATAACGCTTGCCATCCTCATCGACGTAGCCCACGGCACAATTGAGCCAGAACTGGAAGTCGCCGACGGCGTAGCGCGCGGTGTTGTTACGGAAATTATCCTGCACGCTGTCGCGAACCCGGCCCAGCCTGCACACGGTGATTACGAGAATGACGGGGTTGTCGCCCGACTGCTCCCAGATGAAATCATTGGTCTTCAGTTCCTTGAGGTCCTGTGGCGAGAAGTTATAGCCCGACTCGGCGTTGACTTCTTTCAGGTTG
>JANMKJ010000047.1:0-1806 GCA_031371945.1 Rhodobiaceae bacterium | reverse complement strand
GCGGGGCCGCGAAATAGGCCGCTATCCGTTGCAGTTCCTTTTCTTCAACCTCAGTGGTCTGCTGCGGCCGCTTGGCATATTCGGATTCTACTTCCGCCTTGAATTTTTCAGCCCCGATTTCATGGACCAGGATTTTGATGCGCGCCTTGTATTTGTTGTCCCGGCGGCCATAGAGGTTATAGACCCGCATGATGGCTTCAATATAGGCCACCAGTTCCTTCTCCGGCAGGAAGTCGCGAACCGTGACGGCAATCATCGGCGTGCGCCCCTGGCCACCACCGACCATGACTTCCCAGCCTATGGCGCCGGCATCGTTCTTGTGCAGCCGGAGGCCAATGTCATGGACCTTGACTGCAGCCCGGTCATTGGGGGCTCCGGTGACAGCGATCTTGAACTTGCGCGGCAGGTAGGAAAATTCCGGATGCAGCGACGACCATTGCCGCAACAACTCGCCAACCGGGCGGGGATCGGCCAGTTCATCGGCCGCGGCACCAGCCCAATGGTCTGTCGTCACATTGCGAATACAGTTGCCCGAGGTTTGAATGGCATGCATCTCGACTTCGGCCAGGGCACTCAAAATATCTGCCGTGTCGTGAAGTGACCGTAGCCCCGATCCCATTTCTCGGCAATGTAAGCCAGCTGGCGCATCTGCTTTGACGACAGCGTCCCATAGGGAATGGCGACCCGCAGCATGTAGGCATGTAGCTGCAAATACAGGCCATTCATCAGGCGCAAGGGCCGGAATTCTTCTTCCGTTAGCTCGCCACTTAAGCGGCGCGCAGCCTGATCCCTGAATTGTGCTGTCCGCTCACGGACGAATTGGTGGTCGAATTCATCATAGCGATACATGTCATGCGTCCTTAAAAGCGAATGCGCCGGAATTGCCTTCGGCCTGCTTGCCAAGGTCCAAACGAACCGTAGGCCCAAGGGTGCGAATGCGTTCACGCATGTGGGTGGCGCGAATGCGGCCATCAACGCGCTCCGCATCAAACAGATAGGTGCCGGTCACCAGCGTGGATTTCACGTCCTCGGCAGCGCGCGCTTCGAGTGCCGCCGTCGCCTGCGGTTCAAGCGCCAACACGGCCTCGTCAATCTTCTCATTCCAAACGCCGGAACGCGTGAGGAAAACAACTTCCCCGTCGCGCAGGCGGTTTGCGGTCATCACCTGACCCTTTTCCAGAACACTCATGATGCGGCTCTCAAAATTTCCGTGGCGATATCGTCACGTGACATGAAGTGAAACTCTTTTGGTTGCGCGGCAATGCCGGGAACGACTTCTACGGCATAGCCCTGGCTTTCCAAAACCGCTAGCTCGCTGCAACCCGCTTCCACATCTCCCGATACCAGAAACACCACATGCTTGCCCGCTTGCGATTCACGCATCAGCAGAGAGCAGGTGTCAAACTGCATATGTGTAACCGCCACACGCTCCGCATCGCGCCGCGCCAACTCCAGAATGCCGGGGGCAATGCTGCGGTCAAACACAATCACATCCGCTTCCAGCAATTTGCGCTGGGCCTTGATCGTCAACAATTCCGGGTCGCCGGGGCCAGCCCCAACGATTGAAACGCGGCCAATGGAGGGTGCAGCCTCTACTTTCAGCGCAATGTTGAGCTCATGGGCATAGCCCGCATCATCACCAGCCACCGCAGCGTCACGAATGCGGCCAAAGAAAAACTTGGCCCAGAAGGAACGACGGCGATTGCCGTGGGGAACTTCTTCGGCAACCCGTGGCCGCAAGGCCTGCGCCTTGTTGGCAAGGTCGCCCAAAGCCTGCGGCAGCATGGCATCAATACGCGCACGAAT
>JANMKJ010000022.1:0-3554 GCA_031371945.1 Rhodobiaceae bacterium | reverse complement strand
TCACGCGGCGTCGTCGAAGGGGCTCACACAGCGCAGGTTGGCCATGAACTTGCCAAACTGAATGATGTAGATATGCCGATCGTGGAAACGGTTGCGGCGATTGTTCATCAAGGGGCAGATCCTGCCCGTGAAATCGCGCGGTTGCTGGCACGGCCGGTGCGGGAAGAAATCAGATAGGGAGAAAATATGCTTTTTGCTTTGATATGTACGGACAAGCCCAATAGTCTTGAATTGCGCATGGGTGTACGACCTGATCACCTCGCGTTTCTGAACGGACTGGGATCCGCCCTGAAACTGGCGGGACCGTTCACCGATGATGCAGGATCGCCAAACGGCAGCCTGGTTGTCATTGAAGCGGGAAACCGTGAGGCAGCTCATGCCATTGCGGTTCGTGACCCCTATGCCATTGCTGGTTTGTTTTCGGCGGTTGAAATCAAGCCGTGGAAATGGGCGCTGAAGAATCCGGAGGCAGCGTAATGGCCTATTGGCTTTTCAAATCTGAACCAGGAGTGTGGTCATGGGCCATGCAAAAGGCCAAGGGAAAGGATGGTGAAGAGTGGACCGGGGTTCGCAACTATCAGGCACGCAACAATATGCGGTTGATGAAAATCGGCGACAAGGGCTTCTTCTATCATTCCAATGAAGACAGGGCGATTGTCGGCATCGTTGACGTTTGCAAACCTGCCCACAAGGATTCAACGGCGGATGTGGACACGTGGGAGTGCGTAGATATTCGTGCCCTTGTTGATGTGCCCCAGCCTGTATCGCTCGACTACATCAAAACCGATGAACGGCTCATGGACATGGTGCTGGTGAAAAATTCGAGGCTCTCAGTGCAGCCCGTAACGGTTGAGGAATGGAAGATCATTTGCGATCTGGGGGGTGTCAAAACCCCGCCACGCCTGACGTGATCAAGTCGGACTTCATCCGGCAAAACACCACCGTGATGTCGCCGCCTCTGGTTCCCGAGGTGAAACTGCATTTGGCGGACGAGGCCGTGCCGCTGTGGCAAAAGACCGAGGAAGAACTGGGCGAAATGGGCTTGCCACCACCGTTTTGGGCATTTGCCTGGGCCGGTGGGCAGGCCCTGGCGCGCTATGTCCTGGATAACCCCGCCATCGTTCGCTCCCGAAAGGTTTTTGATCTGGCGACAGGGTCAGGACTTGTGGCGATTTCTGCTGCGCTGGTGGGTGGGAAAATTATTGCGGCTGACATTGATGCGTTTGCCACAACGGCAGCGGCCATGAACGGTGCACTCAATGGCGTGGACATTGATATCCGGTGTGCGGATTTTCTGCATGAAACGCCACCTGCCGTAAATGTCATCCTCGTGGGAGATTTGTTCTATGAGAAGACTTTGGCGGAACGCTGCCTCGCCTGGCTGCGCCAAGCACAGGCACGGGATATCGATGTTCTCATCGGCGATCCCGGACGCAGTTACCTGCCGAAGGCGCAGCTTGAAAAACTTGCCGAGTATAATGTGCCGGTGACGCGAGACCTTGAAGATGCGGAAATTAAACGGACGGCTGTGTGGCGCTTACGGGCCTGAGCGACGAGCCGGAATTGTTGAGCCATAGGGCCATCATCAAGATAGCAAGAGACAGCCACAACCATATGTCCGCACCCCCACCATAGAACAGGGCGCCAAAAACCACGGCCGCTGGCGTTGAAATATAAACCGCCTGGATGGTGTAGACCGCACCCTTGTCACGAATGAGGGTGAAGAAGGCAATGCGCTCGATGATCCACATGATGCCGGCTGCAACAACCGTCCAGTAGGCAAAAAGGGCGGGGGTCTCCAATGACCATGGTGCTTCAAAATACAACATGAAGGGGATGGCGATGAGACCCGACCAGAAACTTTCCGAGGCGCCGATTGAAAAGACATCGGCATCCTTTGGCCAGTAGTGGGCGGCAAACCAGTTGTAGGCGGTGTAAAGAATGGGGGTGCTGAAGGCAATCAGCGTCCACCACGAGATTTGGCCAGACAACATGCCTTCGCGTGAAAGGATGAGAACGGCACTTGAAACAAAGCCCAGGGCGACCGCAGCCAGGCGGCGAGGGACGGCATTTTCGCGACCCGTGATCAGGGCCAGAGCATAGTTGAAGAAAGGGGCAGTTGAAACAATGATTGCCATTTCCGTGGCCGGCAAATGCCGGATTATGTAGAGGCCGGTGGTGAACGGCACGTTCATCAGGATGGCGCAGCCGAGGCCAAACCAGGCAATTTGCCAGCTCCATTGCATTTGGGTTCGTGACAGCTTTGCGGCAACGACGAGGCCGAGCCCGACGCCAAAGCCGGTATAGGCAATGACCTGGGTTGGCGGCACGTGCAACAGGGCCATCGCCTTGTAAAGCGACTGGGACAGGCCCCAGAACAGGCCCAAAAATATGAAGTAGAGGAAGTGCCGCGAGATGATCATGTATGTGATATGACAGTTGCTTAAACTTTAGGCTACTTGATCTGGGCGCGGGACAGGCCCTACATTGCGGCATATCTCCGGAGGAAACCGTCCATGTCTGCCAATACCTATGCCGTGCCTGCGAGCTGGAAGAAAAATGCCCTGGTTGACAAGGCAACCTACGAAAAAATGTATGCGGAGTCGGTAAAATCTCCCGAGAAATTCTGGGCCAAGCAGGCCAAGCGGCTGGATTGGTTCAAGGCGCCCACTAAAATCAAGAACACCTCGTTTGCCTATGACAAGGTTTCCATCAAGTGGTTCGAAGACGGCCTGCTGAACGTGTCCTACAACTGCATTGACCGGCACCTGAAAAAACGGGCGAACCAGACGGCCATTATCTGGGAAGGTGACAACCCTTACGACGACAAGAAAATCACCTATGCCGAACTTCACGCCCATGTGTGCCGCTTTGCCAATGTGATGAAGGCCCATGGTGTTGGCAAGGGCGACCGCGTGACGCTTTACATGCCGATGATTCCCGAGGCCGCCTACGCGATGCTGGCCTGCACCCGCATCGGTGCCGTGCATTCCATCGTGTTCGGCGGCTTCTCGCCGGATTCGCTTGCGGGCCGCATCAATGACTGCGGCTCCAAGTTCATTATCACGGCCGATGAGGGCATTCGGGCGGGCAAGAAAATCCCGTTGAAAGTCAATACGGATGAGGCGCTGAAAAAATGTTCCGGCAACGAAAAAGTACTGGTGGTTCGCCGCACCGGTGCCGCCAGTCCCTTCGATGCGGCGCGTGACCTGTGGTACCATGAGGAAGCGGCCAAAGTTCCAGCGGTTTGCAAGCCGGAAAAAATGAAGGCGGAAGACCCGCTGTTCATTCTCTACACATCGGGCTCGACGGGAAAGCCCAAGGGCGTGCTGCATACGACCGGTGGCTATCTGGTTTATGCATCCATGACGCACCAGTATGTTTTTGATTACCACGACGGCGACATTTACTGGTGCACGGCGGATGTGGGCTGGGTGACCGGCCACAGCTATATCGTCTATGGCCCGCTGGCCAATGGTGCGACCACGCTGATGTTTGAGGGGGTACCGAATTACCCGAGCAATTCCCGCTTCTGGGAGGTTATCGACAAGCAC
>JANMKJ010000495.1:0-3134 GCA_031371945.1 Rhodobiaceae bacterium | reverse complement strand
AAGAACAGGTCTTCCCGGAACTGTCCCTGCGTAATGAGCTGGCGCAGGTCCCGGTGCGTCGCTGCGATGATGCGCACGTTCGTCTTGATCGGAGAGACACCTCCTACCGATGTGTATTCGCTTTGCTGAAGCACACGTAAGAGGCGCGTTTGCGCTTCCAGCGGCATGTCACCGATTTCGTCAAGGAAAAGTGTGCCACCTTCAGCCTGCTCAAAGCGACCTGCCATGCGTGACGTGGCCCCGGTGAAAGCACCCTTTTCGTGGCCAAACAATTCGGATTCAATGAGCTCGCGGGGAATCGCTGCCATGTTCACGGCAACGAAGGCCCCCTTCCGCCGGCGTCCGTAGTCATGCAGTGCGCGCGCCACCAACTCCTTGCCAGTACCCGATTCACCTACAATCATCACGGTGAGGTCGGTCTGCGTCAGCCTTGCGATGATGCGGTAGATATCCTGCATCGCAGGTGAGCGGCCAACGATTGGCAAATTTTCAGACTCTGTCGGAACCCTCGTCTGTGAGATTGAAGGCTTTGACGATTGTTCAAGGGCCTTGCCAACAGTTTGTACCAGCGCATTCAAGTCAAACGGCTTTGGCAGATAGTCGTAAGCGCCGCGCTCGGCAGCCGTAATTGCCGTCATGATGGTATTCTGTGCACTCATCACGATGACCGGCAGATTGGGCCGCAATTTCTTGATGCGCGGAATAACATCAAAGGCATTCTCATCAGGCAATACCACGTCAGTCAGGACAACATCGCCCTGCCCTTCGCTTACCCAGCGCCACAGGGCCGTGGCCGTTGCGGTGGAGCGTACGCTATAGCCCGCGCGGTTCAGGGCCTGGGTCAGGACGGTGCGAATGGCACTGTCATCATCAGCCAGCAATATTGTTTTAGCGCTCATCAATGTGCACTTTCCAATTTTGATTTTTCTTCATTCTGTTGGCGGAGCATGGGCAACAACACCCGGAATGTCGTGCCGCGTTCGCGCGATATGCATTCAACCATGCCACCATGGTCACGCACGATTTTGGCAACCAGCGCCAGGCCAAGGCCGCGCCCCTGCGGTTTGGTGGTGACAAACGCGTCAAAAATATGCGGCCGCAGATCCTCGGGAACTCCCGGACCATTGTCATGAATGCAGACTTCAAACGGCAGCGACACGCGTTCTGCCGAACCTGAAACGGAAAGCTTCACGCCCGGCCGAAATGCCGTGGTCAATGTTATTTCCCCAATTGTACCGGCAGCAGAAATCGATTCTGCAGCATTTTTGGCAAGGTTGAGGAAAACCTGGATGAGCTGATCCTGGTTACCCAGAACGGCTGGCAGGGAGGGATCATACTCCTCGCGAAACGTGATGGCATTCGACATGCCGACGCTGGTCAGGCTCTTCACCCGGTCAAGGACCACATGGATGTTGATGGGTTTCCGGTCGAGCGGCCGTTCGTCCGAGAAAACTTCCATCTGGTCAACCAGATCGCGAATGCGGTCCGTCTCTTCACAGATCAGCTTGGCCAAGAGCCTGTCACTGCTTTCAAGTGCTGGTTCAAGCAGCTGGGCCGCACCCTTGATGCCCGCCAAAGGGTTTTTGATTTCATGGGCCAGCATCGCAGCCATGCCCGAAACCGATCGTGCAGCACCCCGATGATTGAGTTGCAGGTCAAATTTTTGCGCCATGGAGCGCCGCAGAAGGGTCATCACAACAAAGCGCGGATCGTCATTGATCAAGGCGGTTTGCAGATCAACGATGCGTTCGCCCCCCATGCGCGGCGTGCCGACGCCGACCGAATATTCATTCATCACCCCGGCGGATAAACGCACCTGCTTGACGACATCCAGAACCGGGCTGGAAAACGGCATTGCCTCTTCCAGCTTGTGCCGCGCCAGAACCGTTGACGATGCCTGGAAGAAATCCTCGGCCGCACTGTTGGCAAAACAGATCACGTTCTCCTGATCCAACACAATCACGGGATTTGGCAGCGCATCAAAGATGGACCGGAGTGAGGGAACATTTTCCATCATGCGGCGTGCGCCTTTCGTGGTAACACTGCGCCGTAGAGTTCGGCAATCGACCTCGCCACGAAGCCATTGTCTCTTGAAGTTACGATACGCTGCCGCCAGCTCGCACCCTCCTCCGCAGTCAGGAAGCCCCGTTCTTCCAATCGCATGATGGCCCAACCAATATGTTTGCGCGCTGTCTTGTTGCCAAGGTCGGCACCATATACCTCGAGCATGTGCTGGTGATGAGCGAGCAAAATACGCAATTCTGCTTCAAGGCTGGGCTCATCAATGCCGGACCCCGGGTCAAGCTGATTGGCAATCACACCTGGCCACCAGGGCCGGCCGTAGGCACCGCGTCCGATCATGATGCCGTCGGCACCCGAAGCCTCAAGCATGGCCCGCGCATCAGCTGCGGTGGTCCCGTCGCCGTTAGCGATGAGCGGAATCTTGATTGCCTGCCGGACCGCGCGAATGGCGGCCCAATCGGCTTTGCCGCCATAGAACTGGCACCGGGTGCGGCCATGGACAGTGATCATTTGAACACCCGCCGCTTCTGCCCGCCGGGCCAGTTCCGGAGCATTGATCGAACTTGAATCCCAGCCCAGCCGCATCTTGAGCGTAACAGGTACCTTTGCTGCCTGCACTGTTGCTTCAACCAGCGTCATGGCATGATCAAGGTCACGCATCAGCGCAGAACCGGAAAGTCCACCAGTCACCTGCTTGGCGGGGCAACCCATGTTGATGTCGATGATGTCAGCACCCAAATCCTGGGCGGCCTTGGCGCCTTCACTCATCCACCGGCTCTCTCGCCCAGCAAGTTGGATGACAAAGGGTTTCAATTTCTCAGCACCCCGCGCCCTGCGCACCATATCTGGTCTCGCCCGAACCAGCTCTTCACTGGCCACCATTTCAGAAACGACAAGCCCTGCTCCAGCCTCATGGGCAATTGCGCGAAATGGCTCGTCAGTAACGCCTGACATAGGAGCTAAAAACACGTTGTTACGCGTTTCGATGTTGCCGATTTTAATGCCCATATATTAAGCAGTCCAAAACATCGATTAATTTTTAACCACTTTACGCTGCACTGCAGCAAGGTCAAGAACAAAATATTGTTCGGCATTCTCATTTGTGCATGAAT
>JANMKJ010000484.1:0-2613 GCA_031371945.1 Rhodobiaceae bacterium | reverse complement strand
CAGCTGGTGTGCGGTGTCCGCCTACCCAACCGAGGGCGACATGCTGGCCAAGGCATTCGCCGACTCCGGCAATTTCTTCCTGGCTCCCATCGAAATGTTCGTTGGCACCTGGGCGAAAGAATTGATGGCAGTGCTCATCCTCACCAGTTCGCTGGCCTGTGGCATGGCGTTCCATAATACGGCGTCACGCTACATGTATTCGCTTGGTCGCGAAGGTGTATTGCCGGCAGCCCTTGGCAAAACCCACACAACCTACAAGAGCCCTTACGTTGCGTCGTCGGTGCAATCCGTTTTGGCAGCAATCTGGGTCATCCTGTTTGCCGTGTTCAATGGCTTCGGTGATCCAAATGCCCAGGCCTATCTGGGCGTGTATACGCTGTTTGCGGTGTTGGGTACGGGACTGCTGCTGGTGCTGCAAGCCGTCGTATCGCTTGCCATCATTGCCTACTTCAAACGCAATGGCGGCGGCAACGTGTTTTCAACAGTGATCGCCCCGCTGGTCTCCTTCGTGGTGCAAGTGTGGCTGGTCTACCTGCTGGTGGGAAATCTCGGCACGTTTGCCGGAACGAGCCCGTTTGCCAACAGCATTCCCTACGTGGCCCTTGCAATTATCCTCCTCGGCCTGGTGTGGGGGTTCCTGTTGAAATCCATGAACCCGGATGCCTATAGAAATATAGGTCACATGGTGAACAACGACTGACATCGTTGAATCGGCGTCTTGGGGGTGTAACGGGTTTCCTGTTACACCCGTTTTTTCTTGGTGAGGTAGTGTGATGTCCCATTCAGTGAAGGGCCGGTCCGTAATCGTAACCGGCGGCAGTAAAGGGATCGGCAAGGGCATTGCGCGGGTTTTTGCCAGTGCGGGTGCCAAGGTCTCTATCATTTCAAGAAAACTGTATGACGCCAAGGCCGCTGCCGATGAGATTGGCCACGGTGCTTTCGGCATTGCCGGCGATGTTACATCCTTGGAAAGCATGGAAGCGGCCATGGAAGCGGCTTCTCATAAAAATGGTGCCATTGATATCGTCTGCGCCAATGCCGGAATTTTTCCGCCGGCACGCCTCGAGGACATGACAGGCGACCAGTGGGACGAAGTGATTGACACGAACCTCAAGGGCACCTTCCACACGGTAAGGGCCGCAATTTCCTATCTCAAGCTATCTGATCAGGGACGCATCATCATTACCTCATCCATTACCGGTCCCGTCACCGGTTTTCCCGGCTGGACCCACTATGGCGCATCAAAGGCCGGACAGCTTGGTTTCATGCGTACCGCCTGCCTTGAACTCGCTAGATACGGGATTACCGTGAATGCGGTGATGCCGGGAAACATCATGACCGAAGGCCTGCTCGGCAACGGCGAGGACTACATCAAATCGATGGAGGCTTCTGTCCCGCTGAAACGTCTGGGTACTCCTGAGGACGTCGGCCATGCCGCCCTCTATTTCGCATCCAAGGAAGCGGCCTATGTCACGGGCCAAACCATCATTGTCGACGGCGGCCAGATTCTACCCGAAAGCCTCGATGCATTGGCGCAGGGTTAACCGAATTTTCTCAAATACGTCTCACATAATCCAACAGTTCCCTCGGAATAGGGAAGGCCCATCGATTTTGCCAGGTCGGTTTCAGAATGGGAGCCGATCCACGCCACCAGCAACAGCCTGCGCAGCATGACGAATGTCGGAATCTCGCTCTCGTCATCCTTCGAAAGTTCAAGGACCTTGCGGTAACCCGTTATCCACGCCTCGATAAGTTCTGGCACCTGCGGCTCGTGTTCATAAAATGAAACAGGCGTTGCCGCGTCATACATATACCAGCCAAAACCACAATCATCAAAATCGATAACCTTCACGGAGCCTTCATCGATCAGCAGGTTGGCCAGCCGCAAGTCACAGTGAATGAGGCCGAAGCGTTCGTGGCCCTGGCCATAGTCGCCCAGCCTTTTGCCAATCACGTCAACTGTTCGTGCAAAGAGTTTTTCCATTTCGCCAGCAACGCCCATGCCATCGCGCCAACGGCCCCAATGAGGTCTGGCTTCCCCAAGACTCGTTTCAAAGTCCCAGGTGAAGCGGGAAAAAAATGCTGGCCGGTTCCATTGCCGCGCATGGCCATGCATGCGTGCCGTAACTTCACCAAGGACTTCAAAGGGTTTGATGAGGTCTTGGCCGATGCCCGGTTCCGAACCAGTTTCCCAATCCGACAACACGACATAACGGCCGGAAACCTCCTGGATGATTTCCCCGTTAATACCCTTTACTGGCTTTGGCGTTACAACTACTCCAGTCGCGCGCAAATCCATGAGCCATGCAAGCTCTGAGGCAATGGCGGCCTTGGTATGATAACCCTCCCGGTGAACCCGTAGTGCCCATTTCCGTCCATCCGCTGATTGCACCCGGTATGTGGCATTTTCCGAAAGATTGATCATCGTAACGGAAACATCGTCGGGCAGGGCGTAATATTTCACCGCCCTTTCAGCAACCTGTTGCAGGGCTTCAAGCATTGATCAGTTCCCGTGCCCGTGGCATGGCCGCATCAAACCGTTCCATGATTTCCCCACACAGTTCGGGTGTCAGAAGTATACCTGGCTTCCACTGCAGCACGCGCTTGTCGAGA
>JANMKJ010000472.1:0-5619 GCA_031371945.1 Rhodobiaceae bacterium | reverse complement strand
ATCTTCTCGGCGCACATCGCGCGCGAATGCGGTCTCGACCGCGAGCTGTCCTTCGACATGGGCGGCACCACCGCGAAGATCTGCCTGATCGACCATCGGCGCGAGCGTAAAGCGTCTCGCGAGGCACCTCGACCATCAACCGTTCAACGGTTACGTCCTGAAAGAAGGCCAAGTCCTGGGCCCGTCCCTGCCAATGGGTGAGCGACTTTCCAGTACCCTCCACAACTTCCAGGGCCCGTGCAATGCGTTGCCTGTCATTCGGCTTGAGCTTGGCGGCCGCCAAAGGATCACGGCGCTGTAACTCCACGTGAATGTCGCCTGTAAATCCCCGCCACTTCTCCCGAATGACGGGATCGATTGGCGGCACTTCGGCAAGCCCCTGTTCCAGCGCCATGAAATACAGTCCGGTGCCTCCAGTTACGATCGGCAGCAGTCCTTGTTCCCACACCCTGGTGATTTGCGCTTTCGCATCGGCCAGCCAAGCAGCCACGGAATAGAGCTCCAGTCCTGATACGTGTCCATACAAACTGTGTGGCGCTTGCATCAATTCAGCATCTGTAGGCCGGGCCGACAGGATGCGGAGCTCCCGGTAAACCTGCAGCGCATCAGCATTGATAATGACGCCACCGCGCTCGCGCGCCAGCCTTAGCGCCAATGCAGACTTGCCGCTGGCCGTGGGGCCTGCAATAAGCAGCGCTGATTTGGTTTTGGCCTGGTTCATCATGACATCCGTTCTCGTTCTCATAGCAGCCCCACACTCAAGCGCAATAAACGCGGACGTGTTGAAATTGGTGGGAGCAAAGTCCAAATGGCTGGCCGAGGGCGACGCAGCGGAATTTTCAGTATCAGTCGATGTCGCTGATCTTCGCCAAAAACTCGCGCACCTGCCAATCGACGTCAATGTCGTGCCTGGCGCCAATCGCCGCAAGCGCCTGCTCATTGCCGACATGGATTCGACCATGATCGAACAGGAATGCATCGATGAGCTTGGTGTCGTGGCTGGCGTTGGCGACAGGATCAAGGCAATCACCATAAGAGCCATGCGCGGCGAGATCGACTTTTCCGAAGCCTTGCGGGAGCGGGTCAGCCTCATGAAGGGAATGGACGCGGGCGTTATTGACGCCATTGTCCGCGATCACCTGACACTGATGCCCGGCGGCAAAACCCTGGTTGCCACCATGAAAGTCAATGGCGCCTACACGGCTCTCGTCTCTGGCGGCTTTCGGCAGTTTACCTCGCGCGTGGCAACCCTGGTGGGCTTTGACACCAACGAGGCAAATGACCTGATTATTGAAAATGGAAAACTCGCGGGCCGCGTGGGCGAACCCATTCTGGGCAAGCTAGCCAAAGTGGAAGCGCTCAACCGACTGTGCGCTGCCCGGGGTCTAACGGCCGCTGATGCCATCGCCGTGGGTGACGGCGCCAATGACATTCCCATGCTGCAAGTGGCTGGCATGGGCGTTGCCCTGCATGCAAAGCCCAAGGTGCAGGAGGCGGCTCCGATCTGCATCAACCATGGCGACCTCACCGCCCTGCTGTACCTGCAAGGCTATGCCCGTTCAGAGTTTGTCTAAATCAGCTACTTCTTGAGCTTCAATGCGATAAAGCGCATCTCGGCTTGCTTGCCACCCTTTGAAACGAGAAGCAGCACCGAATTCTTGGAGGCTTTGGTCGCTTCTTCAATGGCCGCTGAAATGTCTGCCGCACCAATCACCGCCTTCTCGCCGGCCTCGGTTATGACGTCGCCCGGCTCAAGGCGCTTGTCGGCGGCAGCACTGTCGGGTGTGACTTCGGTAACAACCGCTCCCTTGATGGCATCATCAATGGCGTATTTCTGGCGCAACTCATCCGTCATGGAAGTGACAGTCATCCCCAGAGTGGTGGCAACTGCCGGGGCTGGCGTTGCATTCTTGTCCTGTTGGGCAACGACTTTCTCGCCGTCCTCCAGCCTGCCAACTTCAGCAGTGAGCACGATTTCCTGACCCTTGCGGAACACCTTCACGGGAACTTTGGAACCAATCTCTGTTTCCGCAACGATCTTCGGCAAGTCCTTCATTTCGTTCACGGGCTTGCCATTGAACTCGATCACCACATCCCCGGCTTCAATGCCGGCCTTTTCCGCCGGACCCGTCTTCGTTACATCGGCAATCAGTGCGCCGCGTGCCTTTGGCATGTCCTTGCTTTCGGCAATGTCGTCGGTGACCGACTGTATCTTCACGCCCAACCAACCGCGCCGCGTTTCGCCATATTTTTCAAGCTGCGCCACCACATTCTTGGCGGTGTTGGCAGGAACCGAAAAGCCAATGCCAACCGAACCGCCAGTGGGGGAAAAAATTGCCGTGTTGATGCCAACCACATCGCCATTCATGTTGAACAGCGGACCACCAGAATTGCCCTTGTTGATGGCCGCATCGGTTTGGATGAAATCATCAAAGGGTCCGGCGTTGATATCGCGGTTGCGTGCCGAAACAATGCCAAGCGAAACTGACCCGCCAAGCCCGAACGGATTACCGATGGCCATGACCCATTCGCCAATGCGCAAGTGATCACTATCACCAAAGCTGACAATTGGCAGCGGTTTTTCAGACTTCACGCGCAACACAGCGATATCGGTTTTCGGATCGCGGCCAACCAGTTCCGCCTTCAGGACGGTGGAATCCTGGAAATGCACTTCAATCGCCGAGGCTCCCTCTACCACGTGATTGTTGGTCACAATCAATCCGGTAGCGTCAACCACAAATCCAGAGCCCATGGACGTTACCGTACGGTCGGGTTGACCCTGCCCCTGCCCCTGATCCCGATGTTTCTTCAAGAAGTCGTCGAAGAAATCCTTGAAAGGTGAATTGTCCGGAATTTCCGGCAACTGGGTAATAGGTCCGCCCTCGCCAGCATCCGACTTGGATTGCACCGAAATTTCGACAACTGATGGCAGCAAGCGTTCGGCCAGATCGGCAACGGACGGCAGCTGCTGCTGAACCTGGGCCTGCAAGGGCAGCGACAGTATTGGACTGGCCATAAAGCCAAAAACCAATGCAGCGAACGCCACGCCACCGAAAAGATTCCGCATCATGACAACGATCTCCCGAAAATCACGCACCAAAGACCATGCGCACAAGCCAAACTATGAAAACACCAAGTCCAATTGCCACCAACCCCCCGTAACGCAGCGATTCTTCAGGAATGCCGTGAATGGCTTTCATCATAGTTTTCAATTGCCCCGGAACCAAGGCATAAAGCAGGCCCTCGATCACAAATACGAGACCAAGGGCCATCAGTAGCGCGTGTATCATTGTGCCGGGGGCACAGGCACCGCATCATTTTCCTTTTTCATGCCGAAATATTTGAAAAAATCCGATGTAGGTTTGAGGACGAGGCTGGTTCCAGGCGTCGTCAGGCTCTTGGCATAGGCCTGCATGGACCGGTAGAAAGCAAAAAATTCCGGATCCTTGGTGAAGGCCTCGGCGAAGTTCTTGTTGCGTTCGGCATCGCCTTCACCGCGAATGATTTCCGATTGCCGCCCCGCTTCCGACACCAGCTCGATGGCCTTGCGATCGGCCTGTGCCTTGATCTGGATATTCTGCGCCTGGCCAATGCCTTGCAGGTTCTTGGCTTCGGCCAAACGTTCTGACTTCATGCGTTCGAATGTAGCTTCAAGAACTTCGGCCATGAGGTCAGTTCGCCTGATGCGCACATCGACAATGTCGATGCCAAGCGTCAGCGCTTCAGCCTTCACCTGATCGCGGATCTCCCGCATCATCACGTCACGGTCTTTTGAGAGCGCCTTGTCAAAGGTCCGCTTGCCATAGGTTTGGCGCAGTGCAGCATCAAGGCGTGTCTCAATGCGGGCCCGGGCCCTTCCCAATTCGGCACTGACCGTCTCACGGAATTTCTGCGCATTCATGATGCGGGCAACCGTGAGCGTATCAACCAGATATCTCTGCTTGTCGGAAACCTGAACCGCCTTGTTGTCGCTGCTCCACAGGAACAGGCGGTCTTCGATGTCCACGACGTCGTCTGCAATTGGCAGCTTGAAATAGAGGCCGGGGTTTTCAATGATGCGGTTCACTTCGCCAAAGCGCAGCACCAGCGCCTTTTGCCGTTCATCAACCGTAAACACTGAAGACCACAGCCCAAACAAGACAGCGGCGATCAGCACGAGCCCTATGGTTTTAAGCGGGTTCATTGTGAAACTCCCTGATCATTTTTCTTCGCATCAAGTGATGGCAGTGGCAGGTAGGGCACAACACTGCTGCCGCCCTGACCGCCCTCAAGGATGACCTTGTTGGAACGCGACAGCACGTCTTCCATGGTTTCAAGATAGATGCGTTCACGCGTCACATCCTTGGCCTTGGCATACTGTTCATAAACTTTCAGGAAGCGCTGCGATTCACCCAGCGACTCGTTGACGACGCGGGCCTTGTAACCCTTGGCGTCTTCAATGATCTTTGCGGATTGGCCATCGGCCTCACGCAGGGTTTGGTTTGAATACTGCTCTGCTTGGTTGATCAGGTTCACCTGGTTCTGCTTGGCACGCTGCACTTCTTCAAACGCGTCCAGCACTGATGGTGGGGGGTCGACGTTTTCAAGCGCCAGGCCGGTAATCAGAACACCTGAATCATAGCCATCCAGCGTCTTCTGGGTAATGGCCACAACCTGGTCCTGGATGGCAAGTCGGCCCGTCGTTAGCGCTTCAGTGGCAGGTGTGCGCCCCACGATTTCTCGCATGGCGCTTTCGGCAACCGACTGTACCAACTGCTCCTGAGGATCCTGCACGTTGAACAGGAACTTCTTGGGGTCATTGATTTTCCATAATACCTTGAACTTGATATCGACCATGTTTTCATCGCCGGTCAACATCAGGCCTTCGTCGCCACTGTCGCCAATCGAAGTCTGGTTCTCGGCCTCAACCCGCAGGCGCTCCATCTTCTCGGCTGGCCAGAATGCAAAGTGAAGGCCAGGGCCTGCCGTGCGCGCATAGGCACCAAAGCGAAGCACGATGCCATTTTCGTCAGGTTGAACCTGGTAAATCGAGTTAAACAGCCAGAAAGCGCCAAGCAAGGCGATAGGTAATAACCATGAGCCGCTGCCGCCGCTGGGTATTGCATTCTTCAGGCTATCTTTTCCACGCCGCAGCAATTCGTCGAGGTCGGGTGGTACCCCTCCCGGCCCCCGACCACCGCCACCGGTGTTCTTCGGTCCCCGTGGCCCTTGGCCCCATGGCCCCTGGTTCATAGGACCCTTGCCGCCACCTTCGTCGCTATTCCATGGCATATGTTGCTGTTCCCGTTTGCTTTGGTTTAAGTATTAGTGATGGATATAGGAAGCCGCTTGCGGAATGTCCATCATTTCAGGCGCTCAAGTGTGCGCAAGGTAAAGCCCGCACTGTCATTGATACCGGCCGTGTGGCTTTCCCGGGCGGTTTCCTGCCAGTCCCCCGAGGAAATGCTGGGAAAATGCGTGTCCCCCACCACATCAACGTCCACTTCGGTAAGGTAAATTCGGTCCGCCAACGGGAAAAAGGCACGGTAGATTTCCCCACCACCGATGACGGCTATTTCTTCGACAGGCCCGGCGGCCGAAATTGCAGCCAGCGCATCACCGACGATTTTGGCTCCCTCC
>JANMKJ010000428.1:0-1952 GCA_031371945.1 Rhodobiaceae bacterium | reverse complement strand
TGCCGCATTGCAGGGGCCGGGGCTGGCAAGCGTTTTCAACGATGGGCGCGAAGTGAATGCAGTCGTAAAGCAGGGTGGCACCGTGCCCCTGTTCCTCACCATCGGCGCCCTCCAATCCAAGACTTCACGCTCGGCCTTTTGTGCGGTGGTGCGCGACATCACCCAGTGGAAGCGTACCGAATCCGAGCTGCGGGATGCCAAGGAAGCGGCTGAAGCCACGAGCCGCCAGAAGTCAGAGTTTCTTGCCCGCATCAGCCATGAACTGCGCACCCCCTTGAATGCCATCATGGGATTTTCCGAAGTCATGCGGCTTGAGCGGTTTGGTGAAATCAAGAATGAAAAATACCGTGGCTACGTCAATGACATCCATTCAAGTGGCGGCCTGCTGCTGTCGCTGATCAATGACCTTCTGGATCTGTCCAAGGTTGAGGCCGGTCAGCTTGAGTTGAATTTCACCGCCGTGAACCTGAACGACACGGCTGACAGTGCCGTGAGAATGCTGCAGGAGGCGGCCACGGGTGCGCGCGTGGTCATCCGCAAGGCCATGCCGGCGGATCTTCCCAACGTGGTCGCCGATCAGCGCTCGATGCGTCAGATCATGCTCAATATTCTTTCCAACGCCATCAAGTTCACCGATCCCGGTGGACAGGTCATTGTCTCGGCCATCATGAACCAGTCGGGCGAGCTTAAATTCCGCGTCAAGGATACGGGCATTGGCATGAACGACGACCAGTTGCGTGATGCACTGGAACCTTTCAAGCGCGTCGTAACGGCGGGCCGCGAGGCGCAGGGTACGGGACTCGGATTGCCGCTCACCAAGGCCCTGGCGGAAGCCAACCGCACGACATTCAGCATTTCCAGTGAACCCCGCAAGGGAACCCTCATTGAACTCACCTTCCCCACCACCCGCGTTCTTGCGGAATAGCCCGTTCGATTCGATGCCCAGCACTGCCGCAGCACGACGGGGGAAAAGGTCAGGACCGGAACTCTGGCTGGCGCTAGCTGCCGCCCTGATTGCCCTCGTCATTGCCCTGCCAATTCTGACAATCATCGTTCTGGCGTTCAACCCGCTTGAAAACATCTGGCCGCATCTGTTGAGCACCGTGTTGCCTGGCTACTTGTGGCGAACACTCTGCCTGCTGGCAGGGGTTGGTTTGATGACTTTTGTTGTCGGAACTGCCACGGCGTGGCTCGTGACCATGCGCGAGTTTCCGTTGCGGCGCGTGCTGCAATGGGCCTGCCTCGTGCCGCTTGCCATGCCTGCCTACATCACGTCCTACACCTATGTGGATTTTTTCAACTATGCCGGACCGTTTCAAACCGCACTGCGCGGTGCCATGGGCTGGGCCACGCCCCAGGATTACCACTTTCCCGAGATCCGGTCCCTGCCCGGCGCCATTTTTGTGTTGTCCATGGTGCTATACCCTTACGTGTTCTTGACGGCGCAGGCGAGTTTCCTGCGGCAACCGTCGGCCCAGATTGATGTGGCGCGCACCCTTGGCAAAACCTCGTGGGGCACGTTTTTTGCCGTGGTCCTGCCGCAGGCCAGGCCCGCAATTGTCGTGGGCGTCAGCCTGGCCTTGATGGAGTGCCTCAATGACATTGCCGCTGTTGGGTTCTTTGGGGTTCGCACCCTGACGCTGGGCATCTACACAACCTGGCTTGGTGAGGGAAATTTGGGTGGGGCCGCCCAAATGGCGGGCTTCCTGCTGATTTTCGTATTTGCCCTGTTGTGGATTGAACGGCAGGCCCGCAATCGGCAGCCCTCATATCAGAGTGCCAGGAAACAATCGGCCCCGCAGCGCACAGTCCTCGGTGGATGGCGAGGCTACCTTGCGACCGCGATTTGCGTCCTGCCATTGTTTTTTGGGTTCATCCTGCCAGCCCTGATCCTGCTACGGTTTGCCATACGGCGGGCAGAATTTTCGCCGGAGTACGCGCAGGCCATCTGG
>JANMKJ010000417.1:0-2912 GCA_031371945.1 Rhodobiaceae bacterium | reverse complement strand
CACCGCTCTAGAGGCCAGATTGGCACCGCCGCCGGCGGGCCCCCCAACTTGGCCGCTCTGCAGCCCTTACCCAGCGTCGCAAACGCTACCCGATGGCACGGACTTGGCACCTAGTCGGCCAAGGCGTCGGTGTTTCAGGTGTCGGGCATCTTCCAGCGGCTGCGCAGAATCGCCGTGGTGCCGTCAGCGTCCTCACCATAATAGAGGGTCAGAATGGCACCGCCTTGTCCGGGTAGGGAGCAAGGGTATCCCAGATTCCCGTTCGGCATGTCGTCACGGATCAGAATCTCCATTTCGCTCCAGGTCGCGCCCTCATCCCCGGACCAGCGGGCCCGGATGCCGTAGCCAGGGAAGCGCCAGCCATAGGTCATCAATATGCGCCCATCATCGAGTTGGGCCAGATGGGCGGGAAAGCCCTCGATCTCCAGCCGGCGCAGCGGCGACCAGCTGCGCCCACCGTCGTTGGACTCGATCTGGTGAAGCCGCCGCAACCCGTTGTCGCGCAGGATCATCAGCACCTTGCCGGACCGGCAGACAAGCGTTGCTGGCTCTTCGAATTCGCTGCCGGGTTGACTGGCGAGACATTGCGGTGCCGACCAGTTGCGCCCGTCATCGTCCGAAGTGACCAAGAACACGGTTTGAAAAATGTACGCATCGGACAGCGGCAGCAGGATACGACCTCCGGCCGTTATCACGCCTCCGTGGTAGCCATAGCCGCCCACGTAGGGAGCGGTCGGAATCTTGACGCTGTCGTCGTAGGATAGGCCACCATCCGTGGAGAAATGCGCCCAGGCCTGCCCACCATTGCGGCACCAAGGGGCATGTACTTCGGGATTTACTTTGATATCAGCTCCATCGTTGGCGCGGACCAGCAGATTGCGCGCGAGCAGTTCGGCCGGCCATGTCATCTGCGGCTGTTGCGGCATCCGGCGGGCCTTGGCCAGAGGAATCCAGGTGCCTCGCCACTGGTTCAGCATCACTCTGCCGTCCGCCAATTCGGTCAGCCCGGCGCATTCGGTGCCGCTCCAGCCGTAATCCGGTGCAACCTGCGGCGTTGACCACGTGGCGCCTTCATCAGAAGACCGGGTGACGACATTCATGAACATCGGGTCCTGCGGCGGATGCAGAATCGCCCGGCGCCGCGGGCCCCGGTTGAACACCATGGCGATGGACCCATCGCGGAGCCGGATCGCATCGGGATGCGCGCAATAGGAATAGGTGTCGCGGAACACGACGCCGTGCTGCACGCCGCTTAGCTTGATCGACAAACTTTTCTCCTTAGACAGAACGGACGAGACCACGAAACCAGCCGGCAAAGACGTGGCACCGGGGCGAGCTCGGGGCCACATATCAACAGACGCGTATCCCCGGTTTGACGGAACTGAGGCTTTCGTTTGACTTCTCCAAAGTAGTCTGCATCAAATGTGAAGATCGGAGTGCTCATTGCCGGTGAATTGAAGGCAGTCGTGAAAGCGCGGTCCCAAGTTTACATAACGCAGGCACGTACTAGGAAGTCAGAAATTCATATGCTTTCAGAAGCCGATAAGTAGCCTGCCCATCGATGATACAGAACTTTCGTGACTGCAAACCCGGTGTGACTGCAAACCTGCGAACGGTCTCTCGTACTGCAGGACCGACGAGATGGCAGTGTTGGACCACCAGGAGATCGGCACCGGTCTTGTCAATCCGATAGATCTGGTCGCCATTCTTGCCGCACATGTTGAGAGTCATTTCCCTGAATCTTGTTGGGCCCTTTAGCAGGAATGCTGCTGAATGGCGCCGCCCGCCATAGAGCACAGTGGCTGAAAAGTGGTCGGCCTCTTCGCCACCCCAATCCTTCTGTGCAGGTTCCTTCAGTAGTGCCGCAATGGCCTGCTTTACTTTGGACTCAGGTATGCTCGCCATGACGGACATCCACTCTGCAGCACTTGTTGTGGTGACGTCTCGCATAAGCGCAAACTCTGTAATATCCTCAGGCAGGATTTCACCGTACGCCTGGCCATGCCACATCAGGTGGGTTGCGTCTTCATTGCGCGGATGGTCAAGCCAAGGAGCACCCATCACGATCGGTTCAAGTTCAATTCGGTCGCCCCTGTCATGCAGAAGTGCAACAACCGCTTCGCAGTACCCATCTGTGTATCCCTTGGCGAGTGCCAAACGCCCCGTATCACTGACAATATGGCTGGTATGATAGGCGAGGATCACAGGTCGCTTATCACTGACTTTCAGCGCTACACGTTGGTTGACGCGGGCATCACTGTAGACCTCGGGACATGCGACGAGCTGTTCGGTGCTCATGACCATCGGAGCCAGTGGTGCTTCATTGAGAGATCTTGCAAGGGTTGGTACAACCAAGTCCCTACAGTGATCGAGGAGCATTTCGACCAGCAGATGGTCATTGGCAAGGCGGGTCATGTGATCATCGCCAGACTTATGACGGTCAATGAATGGGTCCCGGTATGGACCCAAGGCCGTCAAGGCAAGCCGGCGATTGAGAAAGCCAAAGTCGATGTGGGAGTAGTGGTTGGCCACGCGGTCGTTGGGCGGCAAGTCCTGGATGGTCATAAATCTGCTCTGGTTATTTTTTGGTGTCTATGGTGCACCACTCTGGCCACTTGACCTTGTGCGGTGTTCGGGTGGCTTTGACGATGATGAGCTGTTGTGCGGGGTCAAGCTGGCGGTTGCCCAGCTGGTCGAGAGCGGCCTGGATGAGCCAGGGTTCGAGAAGCATATGGGCTGTGGGGCGATTGCCATCGCGGAGGCTGGCCATGCGCAGGGCGCGCAGGGCGTAGTTGACGCTTCCGGAGTCAACCGGGTACCAGCTGACAATCACCCGCCCGCCATTGCTCCTTCGCTGGTCTCCGGCCTCTTCGAGCAGGTTCATGGCACTGCGGGCTGCCGCATGGTCTCCC
>JANMKJ010000408.1:0-2576 GCA_031371945.1 Rhodobiaceae bacterium | reverse complement strand
CTCTAAAGCATTGCGTGAAACCAGGTTGGTTTCGCCACGGGCTTCAAACACTATTGAAAGCATTTTCCCACGGGGCAGGCGATGATCAATTGCAAAAGGAGGGAAAGTGAGCTCCCATGAGACCACTCTCCCTCACGCGGATCGGATTGAATTAGCGGAGGCCGCGCGGGCCTTTGCCTTTATTGCCGCCTCCATTGCCACCATTACCGCCACCACCTTCTCTCTCAGATTCAAGTGGCAAGAGCCTTACAATGACGACAGGGGGAGTGCGAAGCTTGCGCTTGATTACAACTTTGCGGTCATGGCAGTCGCCGTAGACGTTGATCAACTGGCTGCCCATCGTGCGGTTGCAACATGGACCGAGGATGCCACTTAAAGTCTGGCAGGTGGTGGAATAATTGGCTGCCTGTGCACTGTTGCCGAACGAAAGCATGCCAAAAAGGGCAGCGGCACCCATTACGGCGATTGCTGTCGTGCCTTGCCTGTTGCTGATATTTTTCATTTTACGCTCCTTGGGTTTGTGATCGTGATTGATCGTTGGAGCAAATATGGCAAAACCGGGCTGAGGAGAGCGTGAACGGTTCATTCATGCGCCGTTCAATTTGACCGGTGCTGTTTGAAAATTGCGATTCGGAAATAGTTGACCAAGAGTGGTAGCTTTGCTGGGATTGCGACTCGTTAACCATTTGTTAACCATGATATAGAATGATCATGATGCGGGCCTTGGCCATAGTTAGCACTGCAAGGCTTTTTCGTATTTCAGCTAAGCGCCCGCACCAAATTCCGCCCGCTGCGATACCTAAGCTAATCGCCCATTTCAGCCACACCGTCCGTGGTGCTTTTAACGTGAAATCGGAAAGTCTTTTTGCCTGTCAGTACGGCAGGCAATCGAGCATTCCTATGACGAACTGGACGTTTCCCACAGGTTCAGGTTGCTATCAACAGCGTGCTGATCGATTTCTGCAAGTTCGCTTTGGCTGAATTCAAGATTGGCCAAAGCGCCGACGCAGTCCTCCACCTGTTCTGGCCGGCTTGCCCCGATGAGTGCCGTTGTCATCTGGGGACTACGCAACACCCAGGCGATGGCCATTTGGGCCAATGTTTGGCCCCGCTTCATGGCTATTGCATTGAGCGCCTTTACGCGCTGCACGGTTTGCTCGTTTATGAACTCAGGTAGGAGCGATTTGTTGGCTGTGGCCCTGCTGCCCGCCGGAACGCCGGAAACATATTTACTGGTGAGCATGCCTTGGGCTAGCGGCGAGAAAGCAATGCAGCCCATGCCTTCCTTCTCCAGGCAGGCCAGAAGGCCATCTTTTTCAATCCACCTGTTTAGCATTGAATAGCTGGGTTGGTGAATGAGGGGAGTTATGCCCATGGATTTCAATATCGCCGCTGCCTCTGAAGTTCGCGCTGAACTGTAGGACGACACGCCAACATACAATGCCTTTCCCTGTTGAACCGCAGTTGCAAGCGCCCCCATGGTTTCTTCGAGCGGCGTATCCGGATCGAGACGGTGCGAATAAAATATATCCACATAGTCCAGCCCAAGTCTCTTCAGGCTTTGGTCCAGGCTCGCCAGCAGATATTTGCGGCTGCCGAATTCGCCATAGGGGCCGGGCCACATGCGGTAACCAGCTTTCGATGAAATAATCAATTCATCACGGTGCCCGGCAAAGTCCATTGTCAGGATTTTTCCGAAGCGTTCTTCCGCCGAACCTGGAGGCGGACCGTAATTGTTGGCAAGATCGAAATGGGTGATGCCGAGATCAAAAGCCCGTCGACAAATTGCCTGGCTCGATTCAAACGCCACATCCTGGCCAAAGTTATGCCAGAGCCCCAGCGACAGTGCAGGCAACTTTAGTCCGCTGCGACCACATTGACGGTACAGCATTTTATCATACCTGGTACTTGCGGGAGCGTAGCTCATGACGTTCTCTCCTTGTTGCGGCATCGGTTGTCGGCCATTGGAACGACGATGGCCCAATTAGTCAATGGCCAGCCGGATCGGTTCTGGCTCTCACGCGCAAATTCGCTTGCAAGTGGACAATTTCAGCTATCGCGGACGCCAATAGCGAGCCCGCAGGCGAGGGGCGATCACCCAGGCAAAGATCGGCGCAAGCACAATACTCACGACTATGACAATAGGCAGGAATATCGATGCATGTTCATTAAGTTGTGGAACGGACAACACAATCACGGCTCCGATTCCAAACAGAACGGCGTTGGTCATCAGGGACACCAGAAGGGTAATATAAAAGCGCGTACTCATTTTTGAACCTTTCCCGAAGTGCGCGACCCTCGTCGGCGACGCCGTACCAATCTCGCATATTGACAACATTTTTCGCTAACGTGGATCAGTTTCAGAAATCAATCCATTGATTCACATCAATGTCGTGAAGCGTTGCTTGCGCCATTGTTCTTCCAACCGGTTGTAATGGAGGCTCTCGATGACCCATAAAATTCTCTGTGCGATTGATGATATTGAGCATTCTCGCGTTGCGGTGATTCACGCAGCGGAACTTGCTGCAAAGTTGAATGCCCCACTCGTCATTTGCAGCGTCAATAGTCTATCGGGG
>JANMKJ010000382.1:0-5407 GCA_031371945.1 Rhodobiaceae bacterium | reverse complement strand
CGCGCTGGCCACCGCCACGCTTGAGAAAAGATAAAAGAAGAGAGCTGCTATCATGTGACTATCTCTCCATTACCGATACGGTGAATCTAGCGCAATGTTCTGCGCCAGTTCACGTTCCCACCGGTCGCCGTTGGCCAACAGTTTTTCCTTGTTGAACAGCAATTCTTCACGGGTTTCCGTTGCGTACTCGAAGTTTGGACCTTCAACAATGGCGTCAACCGGGCAGGCCTCCTGGCAGAAACCACAGTAGATGCATTTTACCATGTCAATGTCGTAGCGTGTCGTACGGCGCGTGCCATCGTTGCGACGCGGGCCAGCTTCGATGGTTATGGCTTGGGCCGGGCAAATCGCTTCACAAAGTTTGCAGGCAATGCAGCGCTCCTCGCCATTGGGATAGCGGCGCAGAGCGTGTTCGCCGCGAAACCGGGGGCTAAGCGGGCCTTTCTCATGCGGATAATTCAGGGTTGCTTTCGGAGCAACCAAATATTTTAGCGCCAACCATGTTGCCGAAACAAATTCCTTCAGAAATAGCGAACGGGCAGCCTGTGAAAGTTTCATCGCGTTACCCACCCACTGCCTGAAAGGAATTGCCCACGTAGAACCCAATAATCGGCATTAGCACAAGACTCTGGAACTTCACGAAATTCATGATGCGTGCCGGGTCAATTCCCTGGCTTGCCGTCACTTTTGCTTGCTCGTACCGTGCACGAAGTGCGGGGTAGATCATGATCTGCACGATCATCAATTCGATAAACCCGATAATGAGAAAAACCAGTACGCCGATGATCATGGCAACCACCCGAAAGCGACAAGCGCTCCAGCCGTGATGACAACCCAAGCCAATGACAATGGCAGGAACACTTTCCAACCCAACCGCATGAGCTGGTCATAGCGATAACGTGGAACAATTGCCTTCACCATGGCGAACATGAAGAACACAAAGCACAGCTTCAGCATGAACCACACGACGCCCGGCACCCAGCTGAGTGGCGCTATATCCACGATTGGCAGCCAACCCCCAAGGAACAGGATGGTCGTCATGGCGCACATCAAGGTGATTGCGACGTACTCGCCGAGCATGAATAGCAGATAAGGTGTGGAAGAATATTCGACCATGAATCCCGCCACAAGTTCAGATTCAGCTTCAACGAGATCAAAAGGTGGCCGGTTGGTTTCAGCCAGCGCCGAAATGAAGAAGATGATGAACATCGGGAAGAGCGGAATGAAGTACCAGTCAAGGAAGGAGTTTGGCAAACCAAACATTGTTCCAAGTCCAGTTTTCTGAGTATTCACGATGTCGGTGAGATTTAATGAGCCAGCGCACAGCAAAACGGTGATGATGACGAAACCGATGGACACCTCATAGGATACCATCTGGGCCGCCGAACGCAGTGCGGACAAAAATGGATACTTCGAGTTGGATGCCCAGCCGCCCATGATGATGCCATAGACGCCGAGAGACGAGAGTGCGAACAGATAAAGTATGCCGACGTTGATATCAGCGACTTCCCAGCCATCTGCCACGGGCACCACGGCCCAGGCAGCCAGCGACAACGCAGCCGTAACAATGGGAGCCAGAACAAAAACGCCCTTGTTGGCACCATCAGGAATGATGACCTCCTTGAAAACGAATTTCAAAAGGTCGGCGAAGGACTGCAGCACACCCCAGGGGCCAACCACGTTGGGACCGCGGCGAAGTTGTACGGCCGCCCACACTTTGCGATCGGCGTAGATCAGTAACGAGACCACAATAAGCAGTGCCACCAGCAACGCGACACTTTGCAGAACGATAATTCCAACGAGGAGCATCATTTCCTGCATGGCCTACTCCGCCGCTTTCAATTGATAATCTGACAGCGCGAAATTCACGGCGGCATTGGCGTGGATCAGGGCCGTGTCAAAAACCGGCGCGGCTACGTTATCAGCGCTCAGCAGCATGGCAACTTCGGTGCAGCCCAAAATCAGACTATCAGCACCGCGCTGCTGCAATCGTTCAGCAATGGCTTCGTAAACCTGGCGCGATTTGTCGGTGACAATGCCCTTGCACAGTTCATCGTAAATGATGCGGTGGGTTTCCCGCCGGTCAGCCTCTTCGGGCACTATAACATCAAGTCCGAACTTGTCGCGGAGGCGCCCCACATAAAAGTCCTGTTCCATGGTATAGGCGGTGGCCATCATGGCTGGCCTCTTCAGGCCGCCCAGTTGAATTTCGTGCGCAGTCGCATCAGCAATATGGACAAACGGCACAGATATCGCCGCTTCGATTTCGTCTGCTACCTTATGCATGGTGTTGGTCGCCAGAATGACGACATCGGCACCAGCACTCTGCAGTCTGCGGGCGACGCCAGCCAGCAGGCGACCGGCAGAAGCCCAGTCACCACGGGTTTGCATGTCGGCAATTTCAGCAAAATCCACCGACCACAAGACAAGATCTGCCGAATGCAGTCCACCCAAGCGCTGGCGGATGCCAGCATTGATGTGGGCATAGTAATGGGCTGTCGATTCCAAACTCATGCCGCCGATGATGCCGATGGTTTTCATCATTCGGCCGCCTGCAGTTTTGCTCTATTCTTCACATCGGAACATTCAGCCATGGTCCTGGAAGCCCGTGCGATCGGATTAGTCATGTAAAAATCCTTGACCGGTGAGACAAACGCGTCGCCGGAAGTCTTGCCTTCGCCCTTTCCAAGATCAGAGAGCATTGCAACTTCCGCCGGAAACACCTGATCGAGTGCCGACAAGTGCGGAGCCACTAGGTACATGGCGCGGCGAAGTTCGTCCATGTTGTTCCAGCTCTGTGGCACACCGAGCATTTCGGAAAGCGCCCGAAGGATGGCCCAGTCCTCTTTTGCGTCACCAGGCGGAAACGCGGCCCGGGCCGTCATCTGGGCGCGACCTTCGGTGTTGACGAAAGTAACCGACTTTTCGGTGTAGGCAGCCGCCGGCAAGATAACGTCGGCACGATGGGCACCGGCATCACCATGGGTGCCGGTGTACACAACGAACGTCTCACCCCAGCCTTCCGTATTGATCTCATCGGCACCGGCGAGGAACAGAACATCCAGACCCTTATTCTTAGCTGCAGCCAGAATTGCAGCGGTATTCTTGCCACCATCGGAGGGGAGTGCACAAACATCCAATGCGCCAACGCGGCCTGCAGCGGTGTGGAGAATGTTAAATCCGTTCCAGTTTTCCTTTACAACGCCGATCGCAGCGGCCGCCTTGGCGGCCAGCGCCAGAATGGCGGCACCGTCGGGTCGTGCCAGCGCACCTTGTCCAATAATGAACATGGGCTTCTGCGCCTTGGCCGGTGCGTGCTCGGCAAGCTTGGCCAGGCTTTCAGCCCCTGCACCCAAGTAAGTGTATTTGTATGTGAGGTCTGACTGCTCTCCAATGACGCCAACGATGCAGCCGCCCTTGAGGATGCGTTTGCGAATGCGGGCGTTCAGGACTGGTGCCTCAAGCCGAGGATTGGTGCCGATGAGCATAATGGCATCGGCTTCATCGATTCCGGAAATACTGGAATTGAAGATATATCCTGCACGTCCGCCCTGCTCCCCCAGCGGGGTTCCATCCTGCCTGCAATCAATGTTCTTGATGTTCATCGACTGGGCGAGGGATTTCCACGAAAACGCTTCTTCAGCGCCGACGAGATCACCGAGGATAACCGCCATGCGGTCAGGGCTTGAAACTTTCACCCGTTGCGCGATGCGGGCGAACGCTTCAGCCCAGGTGGCGGCCCGTAGCTTGCCAAATTCACGGATGTAGGGCTTGTCCAAGCGCTGGGATTTTAAGCCATCCCATACAAACCGGGTTTTGTCGGAAATCCATTCCTCGTTCACATCCTCATGGGTGCGCGGGAGAATGCGCATGACCTCAGCGCCGCGAGCATCGACACGAATGTTCGACCCGACTGCGTCCATGGCATCAATTGTATCTGTCTTGCGCAGTTCCCAGGGCCGCGCCTTGAACTCGTAGGGCGCAGAGGTCAGTGCGCCAACCGGGCAGAGATCGATAATGTTGCCCTGCAACTCCGAAGTAATGGCCTGGTTAAGGTAAGTGGTAATCTCAACGCTCTCCCCGCGCCCGGCAAGGCCCATTTCCTGCACGCCGCCGACTTCCGTCGTAAAGCGCACACACCGCGTGCATTGAATGCAACGGGTCATTTCCGTTTTGACCAGCGGGCCCAAATATTTTTCTTCAATCGCGCGCTTGTTCTCAACGAAGCGATTGGACGATTTGCCATAAGCCATGGCCTGGTCCTGCAAATCACATTCACCGCCCTGGTCGCAGATGGGGCAATCCAGCGGATGGTTGATGAGCAGGAATTCCATAACCCCTTCGCGCGCCTTCTTTACCTGGGGCGTGCGGGTAAATATTTCTGGTGGCTCGCCGTTGGGACCGGGACGCAAGTCATTTACTGACATGGCGCAGGAGGCCTGGGGCTTTGGTGTACCCTTCACTTCAACCAGACACATGCGACAGTTGCCAGCAATCGACAGGCGCTCATGGAAACAAAAGCGCGGCACTTCCGCACCTGCGATTTCACAGGCTTGCAGCAATGACATGCCGTTTTCGATGTCAATGTCTACGCCGTCTATTCTGAGTTTTGGCATGTCCGTTACTCCGCCGCGTGGCGCACGGCGCCATCATGGTCAGGGTTGTGTGAATATTGGTCAATGCGTTCTTCAATGACATGGCGGAAATGGCGAATGAGGCCCTGGACAGGCCATGCAGCAGCGTCGCCAAGGGCGCAAATGGTGTGCCCCTCAATCTGGTAGGAGACTTCAAGCAGCATGTCGATTTCGCGCTTTTCGGCGCGGCCTTCAGCCATGCGGGTGAGGACGCGCCACATCCAGCCAGTGCCTTCACGGCATGGAGTGCACTGGCCGCAGGATTCATGCTTGTAGAACGCTGCCAACCTTGCGATGGCGCGGATCATGTCTGTGGATTTGTCCATGACAATCACAGCTGCAGTTCCAAGACCAGATTTCAACGCCCGCAGTGAATCAAAATCCATCGGGCTGTCAATTATTTGGGCGGCGGGCACGCAAGGGACTGATGAGCCGCCGGGTATCACGGCGAGCAGATTATCCCAGCCACCGCGAATTCCCCCGCAGTGTTTTTCAATGAGCTCGCGGAAGGTGATTCCCATTTCCTCTTCCACGTTGCACGGATTGTTCACATGCCCCGAAATGCAGAACAGCTTGGTACCGACATTGTTGGGTCGGCCTAGCGAATTGAACCACGTAGCACCCCGGCGCAGGATTGTTCCGCACACCGCAATCGATTCAACATTATTGATGGTTGACGGCGCACCGTAGAGGCCAACATTGGCCGGAAATGGTGGCTTCATGCGTGGCTGGCCTTTTTTGCCTTCGAGGCTTTCAAGCAGGGCCGTTTCCTC
>JANMKJ010000354.1:0-1555 GCA_031371945.1 Rhodobiaceae bacterium | reverse complement strand
GCAATTCGAGGTTTATGTTCTCATACTCGCCCTGGCGTGTCAGGCCTTCGACGGAGAGCACGACTGGGCGGTCTGATACATCCATCTCTCTCAAATCATAAGTGAACTGTTTTCCGGTCATGAGCACGGCGAGCTTCTTGTCATTCATCTCGCCTGCAGAATAGGTACCGACCTTGTTGCCGTCCCGCAGTACCGTGACCCGGTCTGCCACTTCAAGGACTTCATCAAGCCTGTGTGAAACAAATACAATGCAAATTCCCTGGGCCTTCAATGCGCGAACAAGATCAAGCAACCTGTTGACCTCTGTGCGGGTGAGTGAGGCAGTGGGTTCGTCCATGATCAGCAGCTTGGCATCTGCCGTGAGGGCGCGGCAAATCGCAACGAGTTGACGGTTGGCTATAGTCAAGTTGCCCACGACAGCATCGAGATCAAGCGTCACGCCTATCTTTCCCAAGGCTTCCTCGGCGATTTTTCGAAGCTCGGCCCAGCGCACAAGGTGCGGACTTCCGAAGTGGCTAATGATGGCGATGTTTTCCGCCACGGTGAGATTTGGAAACAGCGACAGGTCCTGATAGATCACCTGGATTCCAAAGCGCGTGGATTCCTGAGGTGTCAGCCGGGCGACCTCCCGGCCTGCAATGATAATTTGCGCTCCAGGTTCCGGGGACTGCACACCGGAGATAATCTTAATGAGAGTGGATTTACCTGAACCGTTCTCGCCCACGAGGCAATGCACCTCGCCTGCCTCCAATGTCATATCGACGTTGGAAAGCGCGGTTACGCCGCCGAAGCGTTTTGAAATGCCGTAGAGTTTGAGGAAGGCAGTCATGAAAAACCTTCAAATGCCAAGCACGCGTCACCCCAGCGACACGCAATGGCCGCGCCGGCCGTTTGGGCAGCCGGCGCGGAATATTACTGACGATCAGAGGCCGAGAGCAATCAAGCTGTCAACAGTGTCCTTGTTGATAGCCATGATCTTGTCGGCCTTTACCAGTTTGTTGGCGGCATCAACCTGCACCTTGCCAACTCCTGGGATTTCCATGCCGTCCGCGATCGTGCCCCCCTCGAGTACGAGTTTACCCAGCGATACCATGGCGTAACCGGCATCAACGGGGTTCCACAAGAAGGCTTCGCGGATAATACCAGCCTCAATCAGTGGCTTGGCCTGGGACGGAAGTGCCGTTCCGACGACCGCGATGGCCTTTTCAAGCTTCTGCTGGCGAATGGCATTACCCGCACCGATTGGTCCGTTCGATCCAAAGGCAATGACACCGCCGAGATTTGGATAGGCCTTGATAGCATCCAAGGTGGTCTTCTGGGCTGTATCAATTTCGTCTGCCCCGGGGAACCGATCAGCAACCAATTTCATCTCCGGGAATTTCGCTTTCTGAAGTGCGATAGCAGCATCACACCACACGTTGTGGAGCGGAGTGGTCAATGTGCCCACAAATGCGATATACTCTCCCTTGCCACCCATCTCGGAGGCAAGCTTTTCCATTTGGACTTCACCGAATTTCACGGAATCGATGAGGTCAATGTTCCAGTCGCGGCCATC
>JANMKJ010000312.1:0-7021 GCA_031371945.1 Rhodobiaceae bacterium | reverse complement strand
GCATCACGGCTTGCCACCATGGCACCGGGTGACCTCAACTATGCGTTCTTCTGCAACTCCGGTTCAGAAGCAGCTGACACCGCCCTGAAAATTGCGCTGGCCTACCAGCGCACCATTGGCCAGGCCAGCCGCACCAGGCTCATTGGCCGCGAACGGGGTTACCACGGCGTGAACTTCGGCGGCATTTCAGTGGGCGGCATGGTGGGCAACCGCAAGATGTTTGGCGCCATGATAGCCGGCGTTGACCACATTCAGCACACCTATAACCGCAAGGAACAGGCCTTCACCAAGGGCGAACCGGAATTTGGGGCCCACCTGGCAGATGACCTCGAGCGCCTCGTTGCCTTGCACGATGCCTCAACCATTGCCGCCGTTATCGTGGAACCCATGGCCGGTTCCACCGGCGTCCTGCCACCGCCAAAGGGCTATCTCAAGCGCCTGCGCGAGATTTGCACCAAGCATGGCATCCTGCTGATATTCGACGAGGTGATCACCGGATTTGGCCGTCTCGGCCATGCCTTTGCCGCTGAGCGCTTCGGCGTCATCCCCGACATGATCACCTTTGCCAAGGGCGTGACCTCGGGCACGGTGCCGATGGGTGGCGTCATGGTCCGCCAGGGCATCTATGATGCCTTCATGACCGGACCGGACCACGCCATCGAACTGTTCCACGGCTACACCTATTCGGGTCACCCGATTGCGGCCGCGGCAGGTGTTGCCACCATGGATCTTTACCGTGACGAACAGTTGTTTGAAAACGCCAGGAAGCTGGAAGGGGTTTGGGCCGATGCCGCCATGACCTTGAAGGGCAACCCGCTGGTGGAAGATATCAGGACCCTGGGTCTGGTGGCGGCCTTTGACATGAAGCCGATTGAAGGTTCACCGGGCCTTCGCGCCTACAAGGCCATGGAAAATGCCTTCCATGACTTTGGATTCCTTATTCGCATCACCGCCGACACCATTGCACTGTCGCCGCCGCTGATGATTACGGAAAACCAGATAGACGAGATCTTCACTGACAAAATGCCGAAGGTCCTCAAATCCGTGGCTTAAGTTTCGCCACAGCTACACCATTCCATAGGGCCGGAGACTGGTTTAGTCTCTGGCCCTATTGATTCGCATGAACGAGGGGTTGTTCAAGACTTGAAGCACGCGCGTGGTTTGCCCAGTATCGTTGCCATCGCGGTTCTTGCCAGCCTGGCGATTTTCTTTGGAATTTTCATCCTGTTCACGACAGACCAGCAGGTGGCTGGTGTTGCCGCCGCGGTGGTCTGCCTGGCCCTGGCGCAGATCGTGATGATGGCAACATCTACCGCCCGCAGCGCGCAATTGGAAAAGGATATGCTGTTCCTGTCCCGCGGCCAGCAGATTTCCGACCAGAAATATCATGAGTCATTTGTGGCCACAGACCTGTTTGATACCGAAATTGCCGAACTGAAGCGCCGCGCCCAACGTTTTGAAACCGACATGCAGGATGCCCGCAGTACCGCCCGCAGCCAGTACCAGGAACTCAACCAGCGCTATGAAACGGCGGCGGCCAACACGCCGGTCTATCCTCCGCCCCCACGTGCGTCCCAGGCGCCGCAGAAGGAACAACTGAATTTCCTGCTGCAGCCCATCATTGACCTGTCCACCAATGTGACCGCCCACTACCGGGCGCAGTTCAGCATCACGGCGGCGACCGGGGCTGAAATCGACTATGAAAAACTCATCCTCAACGCCGATCGCGGTGGCCTGAGGCCAAGCCTTGATGTGCACGTGACCGGCCAGGCCATTCCTCTGCTGCGGCGGCTGCGGGTGAAAAATCCTGGCATGAAAATGTTCATCCCGATTGGTGCGGCAACCCTGATGAGCGAGCGGTCCCTGGCGGTGATGACGGCAGCCCTCAACGAAGCCCGTGATGTGGCCAATGGCATTGTCTTTGAACTCACCCATGAGGCCCTGGGGCGGCTGAATGAAACGGGTATTGCGGGCCTTGCTTCAATTGCGCGCATCGGCGCCACCATGGCGCTGACCGATGCCTCGGTTGGCGGGCTTGATTTGACATCGCTGCGCCAGCTCGGTGTCAAGTTCATTGGTATCAATGCGGGCACGATTGAATCGGGCTTTGGCATTGCTTCCACCTGGCATGAATTTGTGCAAATCGCGCGCGGCCTACAATTCCAGGTGATGTTGACGGATGTGGCCAATTCCAAGCAGGCCGCCGCTTCGGCCCAGATTGCAAGGCTGGTGGCGGGACCATTTTTTGCGCCACCGCGGCGGGTCAAGCTCAATGTGGGGCTGGGCTCGGGGCTTGACCTCAGCAACGCCGCCTGATGGAAAAACTCTCCGGGCAGTACCCCGTTTGGTTCAGTGATATTTGGGGCGTGGTGCATGATGGTGTTACACCGTTTGATGCAGGCTGCGAGGCTCTCGCCCGGCACCGCAAAAATGGCGGCATCGTCATCCTGGTAACCAACGCGCCCCGGCCATCGTCGGATGTGCGGGCCCAGCTTGGTGAAATCGGAGTGCGCACTGATTGCTATGACCGGGTCGTGACCTCGGGCGATGTGACCCGCACGCTGCTTCTTGCCCACGGCGGCGGAAAGGTCTTTCACATTGGAACGCCGCGGGAATTGACCATCTTTGAGGGCCTTGATGTGGAGCGCGTGGGAAAGGACGAGGCCCACGCGATATTATGTTCGGGCCTGGTCAATGACACGGTGGAAACGCCGGATGATTATGTGGATCTCCTAACCGAATTGCGAAAGCTCGATCTGGCCATGATCTGCGCCAACCCGGACAAGATCGTGCGCAAGGGTGACAGGCTCCTGTATTGCGGTGGAGCCATTGCTGAAAAATATGCCGGCATGGGTGGCCATGTCTACATGGCGGGAAAGCCCTATGCACCGATTTATGAATTGGCAATGTCCGAGGCTGCCGCACTTCTGGGGCGAACCCTGCTGAAGAAAGAAGTCGTCGCCATTGGCGATGGTCCGGAAACCGATATTCGCGGGGCCGCCGATTTTGGCCTCGACGTGGTGCTGATTGCCGATGGCGTTACCGATGCATCGGCAGGCCTTGCCGCGACGCAGGCGCGCATCCAGGCGCTGGTTCCCGAAGCCCATATCGTGAAAACCCAGAAACACCTGGCCTGGGACTAAGGCCTCTGTATTGCATTGCCGCATGAAATATGCTGCATTGCAAAATAAAAACCGGAGAGTAACCCCACGTGTCATCCTATTTCATTGAAGACCTGAGCGTTGGCATGGAAGCCAGCCACGAAAAAACTGTTTCAGAAGGCGACATCAACAATTTTGCTGAAGTGTCAGGCGATTTCAACCCGGTCCACATGGATGAGAACTACGCCGCCGCCACATTTTTCAAGTCGCGCATCGCCCACGGCATGTTGTCCGCCAGTTTCATCTCAACAGTTCTCGGCACCAAGCTTCCGGGCCATGGCTGCATTTACCTCTCGCAAACCTTGCGTTTCCTGGCCCCCGTCCACATCGGCGATACGGTTGTGGCCCTTGCCCGGGTGGTGAGCCTCGACATCACCAAGCGGCGGGCCCAACTTGCCTGTTTCTGTGAGGTGGGTGGCAAAGTTGTGCTAGAGGGTGAGGCGACGGTATTTGTGCCTTCGCGTGCCTGAAGAGACCTAGATGCAGCTCCTCGATGCTGACCAACCCATTCCACCGGAATTCCTCCACGCCGTTGTGGCCATCGGAAACTTTGACGGGCTGCACCGGGGCCACCAGGAATTGCTCAGCGTTGCCCGGGCAAAGGCCACCGCACTGGCAAAGCCGTGGGGCATCATCACGTTTGAGCCGCACCCCCGCAGTTTTTTCAAGCCTGACGAACCGGTATTTCGCCTGACAACGCTTGCCCTCAAGGCGCGGTTGGCTGCAGCACTGGGCGCGTCATTCGTCTTGAACCTGAATTTCGACAAGAGCCTTTCGGACCTGGAACCGCAAGCCTTCGTCCAGAAGTACCTCATTGCTCATATGGCCATCAGCCATGCGGTAACGGGTTATGATTTTCATTTCGGCAAGGGCCGCAAGGGCAACCCCAGCGTTCTCAAGGAACTCGGCACCCAATTGGGCTTCGACGTTACCATTGTTGAACAGGTCTCTGACGACGGCGACAGCCACTCGCCGTTCTCGTCGAGCTCCATTCGATCGGCCCTGCGCCATGGGCATATGGCAACTGCAGCAAAAGAGCTGGGCTATTACTGGACGGCCATGGGGGAGGTCGTGCGCGGAGACCAGCGCGGCCGCTCCATTGGCTACCCGACTGCCAACATCATTCTGGAAAAAGGCGTTGAACCGTTTCGTGGCATTTATGCGGTGCGGGTGCGCGATGCCACTGCAGGACACGCTCCGGCATGGATGGGCGCCGGTTATTTCGGTGACCGCCCAACATTTGATACGCTGCGCACCTTTCTCGAAGTCTATCTCCTGGATTTCAGTGGCGACCTTTATGGCAAGACCCTGATGGTCGAATTCGTTGATCTCATTCGACCGGACCGCCGCTTTCACGACGTGGACGCATTGAAGGCCCAGATGGCCATGGACTGCGATGCCGCACGCCATCTGCTATTGCAAATTAATCCGCTCACGGATTATCCTTTGGGTGCCGCCCAGGCCATGGGACTGGTCTGAATTCCCCTAGTCGAAGGCCAGCACGGCAAACAGCACGGCCAGCAGGGCGGAAATTCCAGCCAGGGGACCGAGCTTGGGAAGGCGGGACGCGACCGCCATGTTGCCCTTGCCGATCTGAGCATAAGTCATGTTGATCAATACCGATACGATCGTGAGGGATGCGATGAATATGGCCTTCACCCAGAACATTTGTGGAAGGCTGGCAAGGCCATCCCACTTGCTCCATACCAGAACCAGCCCGCTGGCCCAGAGGAGCACAAGCCCACCGGCTGAGACTTTCGCCAGTATCGGCCCCAACCCCCGCAAAATCTTGCCCTCGTCGGCCTTCAACGTCAGTGCCCGGCGCATGACAATGGCGCTGCCAAATCCCCCGGTGGCCCCCAGCATCAGCCCTACAAAATGCAGGAAAAGCAGTGTCTGGTTCATGGCCGGTTCCTCGCGTTGAAGGTGTTGGTAGGGGGAATTAATACATGAATTTGAAGCGTCGAAAAGAGACGGATTTTCACGATAACCGCACGGTCATTTAGCAGGGTTTTCTTGTCTTGGCCGCTGCGCCTTCGAAGCAAGGCTCGCCCGGGGTGAAGCGGAAGAGGCCGCTGCCAAGACCAAAGTTCGCTAAATGTTCTTGCAAATAGCATTCACCTCGTTTAGCGTTTTAGGTCATTCGGGGGAATTATCGATGACATCACGCGTTGCGACGGTGGCGTTTCAGGGCATTGAGGCGGTGGCCGTTGATGTGCAGGCGCAGTTTATTTCAGGGCAGGTGCAGTTCCACGTGGTGGGCCTCCCGGACAAGGCGGTGGCCGAAAGTCGCGAACGGGTGCGGGCCGCCCTCTATGCCATAGGCCTCGGATTGCCGGGCAAGCGCCTGGTGATCAACCTTTCGCCAGCCGATTTGCCCAAGGAAGGCAGCCACTTTGATCTGCCCATTGCCCTGGCCGTGCTTTCCGCACTCGGCGTCATCCCGCCTGATTTTCTCGACCGCTATGTCGTCCTCGGCGAACTGGCACTCGATGGATCGTTGATGGGCATTGCGGGTGCGCTGCCGGCTGCGATCGCCGCCAACACCCGGGGGCTTGGCCTGATCTGCCCGCAAGGGTCGGGGGCGGAAGCGGCCTGGGCTGGCAGCGATGTTGATATACTGGCGCCTTGCAATCTCATTCAATTGATCAACCATGTGAAAGGCACCCAGGTTCTATCAGCGCCAAAGGCTTCGCTTGCCCCCGACCCCGGCGTATTGCCCGACCTTCGTGACATCAAGGGCCAGGAAAGCGGCAAGCGTGCCCTGGAAGTCGCAGCTGCCGGCGGCCACCATCTGTTGATGGTGGGACCGCCCGGTGCCGGAAAATCCATGCTGGCAGCCCGCATGCCTTCGCTTTTGCCGCCCATGGATGCCCGCGAAATGCTCGACGTCAGCATGGTGGCGTCGCTCGGGGGCGAATTGAAAGATGGCAGGCTCTCACAGCGCAGGCCGTTTCGCGCACCCCACCACTCGGCCTCGATGCCGGCCCTAGTGGGTGGCGGCCTGAAAGCCAAACCCGGCGAGATGGCGCTTGCCCATCACGGTGTCCTGTTTCTCGACGAGCTTCCGGAATTCCAGCCGCGGGTTCTGGAAAGCTTGCGGCAACCCATTGAAACCGGCGAAACCGTCGTGGCGCGGGCAAACTACCACGTGACCTACCCTGCCCGCTTCCAGCTCATTGCAGCGATGAACCCGTGCAAGTGCGGCATGGCGGGTGAGCCGGGCCACACCTGCCGCAAGGGACCGCGCTGCGCCAGCGACTACCAGCAACGCATTTCCGGGCCTCTGCTTGACCGCATGGATATTCAGATTGAATTGCCAGCCGTCAGGATTTCCGATCTCACCCTGCCTCCACCCAAGGAAACCAGTTCCGATGTGGCCGCCCGCGTGGCGGCAGCCCGGGTGCTGCAACGGGAGCGCTTCATCACGTTGGAGATGGGTCATTTGCGCCTCAATGCCCAGGCCGATGGCGCCTTGCTCGAGGAAATCGCCCAGCCTGAGCCGGCAGGGCTAAAGCTCATGCGCGATGCGGCCGATGCCATGGGCCTGTCAGCCCGTGGCTATCACCGTGTGCTGCGGGTGGCGCGCACCCTTGCCGACCTTGACGCAAGGCCACAAATTTCACGGCTGCATATCGCCGAGGCCTTGAGCTACCGGCAAAAACTGGCAGCGTTTCAATATGCCGCCTAGAAGCCACTTGAAACGCCTCGCCAAAACCGATGTAATGTGGAGGAACCCAAGAGGATTATCACCGTGCCGCATTTCGATCACCCGATGTTGACCCAAATTGGCAAGTAACATGGCTGGTGCCGGCATGACGATTGTGGGTGGCGGCAAGGCGGGTGCTCGCGCCGCCATC
>JANMKJ010000309.1:0-8672 GCA_031371945.1 Rhodobiaceae bacterium | reverse complement strand
CCTTGAAGACACCCGTCAGTACGGGACCGGAATTTTCCTGGCCGAGAATACTGACGGTAAGTAGGATGGGAATGACAGCCAAATCCTGGAACAGCAGGATTGCAAAACTGGTGCGGCCGGATTGCGAACCCAGCCGTTTTTAGTCAGAATATAGCTGAATGACGATTGCCGTGGAAGAGAGTGAAAGGGCCGTACCAATGATAACCGATTGGGCAGCGGAGAAGTCCACGTAGTAGGACGCAACGGCAATCAGAAGAGTGGTGACGACAACCTGCAGGCCGCCAAGGCCAAACACCAGGCGCTTCATGGTGAGAAGGCGTTCGGGAGAAAGCTCAAGTCCGATCAGGAAGAGCAGGAACACCACGCCCAATTCACCCAAGGATGTGATGCCTTCCCCGTTGGAGATGACGAGCGCATCAAGGATAGGGAAGCTTGCAACGAGGGTGCCAAGAACATCCGGGCTGAGAAGAAAACCAACCGCCAGGAAACCCAGAATGGAATTGATGCCAAGGCGCATGAGCAGCGGCACAATCAGGCCACCTGCACCGAGTATGATCAAAAATTCCTTATAGGGTGCGGCGTGTACTGATTCCATTTACCTCTTCCGATGTTTTCGACATAGTGTTCCATGGAGGCGATGAATGAAAGCTATAATTTGCAGGACATGGCAGGAGGCAGTTTGATGAATGGCGGCAAAACCACGGGGCAGCGCGCGCGCAGTCTCGGACTACCTTTCAAGGGCACGCCGGGTGCTTTCAACGCGATCACGGACGTGGCGGGAGTTGAAGTCGGAACACTGACACTTGTCAGTGGTGAAGGCGCACTTGTGGTCGGAAAAGGACCGGTTCGCACCGGCGTTACCGCTATACTGCCGCGCGGCCGGGCCAAGTCACACATCCCCTGTGCTGCCGGATATTATTCTTTTAACGGCAATGGTGAAATGACAGGGCTGGTCTGGGTTGAAGAGTGCGGTGAGTTGCAGACGCCCATCACGATCACCAACACGCACTCCTGCGGCGTGACACGTGATGCCACCATCCGCTGGATGGTACAGAACAAAATTGGCATTGGCCAGGACTGGGGCTTGCCCGTTGCTGCTGAAACTTCGGATGCCGACCTCAATGACATGAATGGTTTTCACGTGACGGCAGACCATGCCATGGCAGCCCTTGATGCGGCCCGGGGTGGTGCTGTCGAGATGGGAAGTGTTGGCGGTGGCACCGGCATGATCTGCTACGATTTCAAGGCGGGAAATGGGTCATCTTCAAGGGTGGTCGATATTGCCGGGCAAACATATACGGTCGGGGTTTTCGTGCAGGCCAATTTTGGCGCACGCGAGCAATTGACGGTGCTGGGCGTTCCGGTTGGGCAACACCTTACGGCTCACAAGCTGCGTGGCAAGGACCAGGGGTCGATTATCGCCATCGTGGCGACCGATGCGCCCCTGCAGCCCCACCAGTTGAAACGGCTGGCGCGGCGGGTTCCCATGGGGCTGGCGCGCACGGGTGCAGTTGGCAACAACAGCTCAGGCGATATTTTCCTGGCATTCTCCACCGCTAACGATGCTGCCTACGAAGCTGGGGCAGCGAAGCTCCGAACCGCTGCATTCCTGCGCAATGACGCTATTGACCTCATTTTCAATGCTGTCGTTGAAGCCACTGAAGAGGCGGTGATCGATTCCATGGTGTGCAACCAAACGATGACTGGCCGCGACGGCAATACCTCCGTAGCGCTGCCGGTGAGCGACATGATGGCGCTCATGAAAACCTACAACCGATTGGCTTAGCTGGCGGGACCCCGTTGCTTGATCTGCCTGGTGGCGATCATGCCGACGGCCATGGCGGCCACGAAAATAAAGCTCTGAGTGTTGCCGAATACAAGGCTGGCCACGGCAGGACCGGGGCAAAATCCGCTAAGCCCCCAGCCAACGCCAAACAGAGCGGCACCTGCCACTAAGGGCAGGTCAACTTTTTTAAGGGTCGGCAATTTGAACGTCGGTGAAAATAGTGGTGCCTTGTTCCGGAAGACAAGCTGGTAGCCGATCAGCGTGACAGCAAGTCCCGCCGCCATCACCAAAACCAGGGATGCGTCCCACTGGCCGGTAATATCGAGGAAGTTCAGAACCTTCATCGGGTTGACCATGCCAGAGATTGTAACGCCGGCGCCAAACAACAGTCCGGAAATCAGTGTTGTGATTTTACCCACGTCAGGCACCCCACACGTGGCGGGTGATGAATACGGTAGTGATGGCTGTTGCCATGAAGGTGAGTGTTGCCGTGAGCGAGCGAACGGAGAAGCGCGACAGCCCGCATATGCCGTGGCCACTGGTGCATCCCGAACCCAGAATGGCACCGATGCCGACAAAGAGTCCAGCGGCGACTGTGGTTATTGGACCGCCGGTGAAGGCGATGCTTGATGCGTCAAAGAACAACTGGGCGGATAGGAATGCGCCGATCAGCATGCCGATGATGAAAGTGAGGCGCCAGGAAAACTCGCTGCTGAACTCAAGGCTCAGGAGGCCCGCGAATATCCCGCTTGCTCCGGCGATGCGCCCGTTGGTGAGCATGAGCAATACGGCCGACGAGCCGATAAGGGAACCGCCGACAATCGCAGCGAGGGGGGTAAATTCCGTGGGTGACATGAGGCTCTCCTGATTTGCAGCGATTGTAGTCGTCGGTGGAAGTATTGGGAATTGCCATTTTCTCAAGACGCCATTTCGATGGCGGAACATCCGGTAAGATGCGTCACCGGAGCAAGTACGGGAGTGACAATTGGGGGCGTACGGGACTGACGGGCGTCAGATCCCGAAGAGTGGTTTTACGATCTTGAGCACCCAGGTTGGCGTTCGGTAATAGACGCTGCGGACGATGGGGCGCAGGGTGCGTAGGTAGAGTTTGCCGTAGATTCGGCCCGACACAGTCAGTGGAACGTAGAAGTCGGCGGTTTCCACAAAGGCCGAGCTCCAGGATTCCTTGTGCTGGTCATTGGGTACCATGAGATCGAACCGCTTAAGGCCCTGTTTGATGCAATGGCGCTGGGAGAGGTCCATATGCAATCGCCCGGGGGATAAATCGGTGAGGGAATTTACATGCGAGGTTATGTAGGCAAAATGGGTTCCGTGAAAATTGAAACCAATTTCCCACGACACCGGTTTTCCGCCGGCACGCAATTCCGAGGTGACCATCTCAACGCCGGAATTTGGCACACGGGAAAGTTTGATGAGGAACTTCAGATGAGCGGGGCATTTCAGGATGCGGTTCTGGCGGCCGCGCTCGTCGAGCCATCGGTTTTTTTCGGCAATAGCCTCGGCAATCGCAGCGTCAGACAGGGTGCCGTTTGGCAGGATTTGAAACTCGACGGGTCCTAATTCCTCGAGACCTTTCTTGATCTTCTTGCGGCGCTTTCTCTGAGTGGAGGTGTAGCGCGCGTCATAGGCGTCTTCATCCTTGTATTGGGTGAGATCGAGGTATGGGGCTTCTTCAGCAAGGCGTGCGTCGAGCATTTGGTTGCGGCAGAAACTCGCGATGTTTGCATCGGCACGCACGTGGCGCAGCCGGACGAGGTCAATTCCCTTGAGACGTTGGACGGCGGCAATTGCGTTGGCCAGCCATGAGGCGGAGTTCTGCCCTGCTGCAATCAAGGCGTCACCGTATTGCCCGAAGGGTTCGGTTAGCCAGCGCAATACCGTGACCAGGCCACGGCGCTCCTTCATCATGGGCATGACAAACACCAGGCGTGCCTCCTGGTAGCCGGTGATGATGCAGAGTTCTGCGCTGCTGTTGTTGGAGAGATAGGTACGGGCCCAACTCGAAACCCACGCGTAACTCTGGAAAACCGATGGCGGAGATTTGCATGACTGTTCGAGTTCCAGCCATTGGGCTTCGAGTGCCGACAGTGAACGCAGGGTTGTTACGATGGAGAGATGACCGCCGTAGGGAAATGCATGGATGACTTCATTGTTGGACGCGCCAGCATCAGCCAAGCCTGCCACATGACCCATGACCTTGGATTTGAAAATCACCCTGTCCGCTCTCTCTGCCCCGTTGGGAAGGAGTTTGACTCACAATCGGCAAAATTGCAGGCCGGGGTGAAAGTAGGGTTAATGCCGAGTTAAAGAATGAAGGCCCGGCGGACCTTGCGCGCCACCGGGCCTGTTCGTTATTGGGCGTCAGGTCCCTTGCCATCGGGGCCGTTCATATCAGGTCCGTGGCGCATGTGGCCATGCTTGCCGCGACGCATTTCGTCGGTTGAAACAGCGCCATCCTTGTCCTGGTCAAGGCTTGCCACGATCTTGGCCATGGGCTCCTTGTATTCTTCCAAGGTGACCTGTCCGTTGCCATCCTTGTCCAGGCGCTGGAAATCACGGACCATGCGTTGGTTGTTGGCTTTCAGCCAGAGGTTCTGGAACTCGGTGAGGGCAAGGCTGCTCGACTTGTCGATATCGAACTCGCTCACCCAGTTATCGCGGTTGGTGTCAATTTCCTCCTGGCTGATCTTGCCATCCTTGTTGGCGTCATAGCGCTCGGCCAACTGCTCAAAGCCCATCGGGCCATGCGGGCCACCGTGGCGCCAACCCTTTGCGGCAACCGCAGCGCCGCCGAGGGCTACAACACCGGCCAGGGCGACAATGGCAATTTTTACACTATTTTTCATGGGCTAATCCTTTTTGTTTCTCGTGATGTAGCAATGACGTGGGAAACATCCACATTCCGTCGCAGGTCTCGATTAAAAATCTGTAATCCTAGGCTTGCGGCGGTGCCGCTTCACCAAACTTCACGAGTTCCCGCAGCAGGCTGCCGAGAGACTCTTTGCGGGAATCGGCCTGGGGTATCGGACGGCATACATCGCGCGTGGCAAGACCAATGCGCGAGGTCATGATGCCGTTAACGGCGCCTTCGCCAAAGCGGGCGGAGAGGCGGCCCAGAACACCTTTGCCCACCACGTGCTGGATGAGATTGTCGGACAGGGCGAGACCCCCGGTGACTGCGAGATGGGAAACCACCATACGTGCCAGCTTCAGCGTCGAAAGGGTTGATGGCCTGCCGCCATAGAGTTCGGCAAGTTCGCGCAGCATGGCAAGGTTTTGCGCTGCCACGAACAGGATATCGAGGGCGGCAACCGGTGTGACGGTAGTAAGCAATGTGACGCGTCGGGCGCGCCTGGCGATAATGCGATGGGATTCCTCATCGAGAGATTTGAGAACAAGACGGTCAAACAGTTTTACCCGATCGCTCGGGTCCATGATGTCATTGGCGTGGCCCGTAAACGCGGTCATGCCCCAGTTGGTTTCATGGCGCCCCGCATAGAGCGACGTAAGTTGTGAAATTGTCTGGCTCGCTGCCTCGCTTTCGTCGAGATTTATGGCGCGGGCTGAAACCACTTGGATATGTTCGATTCTGTCGAGACGCGCCAGACCCCAGATTTCACGGAAGATGATGGCAAGTGCGGCGAAGCCAGCAAGGCCTGCAACGCCAAGGGCGGCCCAGCCCAACAGTGGAGAGCGGGCAAAGAAGTCCTCAACCAGTGTGGTGATGGCAAGACCAGCCCACAAGCTGAACAACGTGGCGAGGGCCGAGAGCAGAATGAGGCCCCAGCGAAACCGTTTCGAAGACCGATGCGGAATGATGGGTACCGTGACAATCTCGCTACCACTGGTTTCCGGCTCAAACGCGATTGCATGCCGTGATTTGGACTGGACTTCATCGTCCAGCACGAAGGCCGTGGGCTTGCGGAATTTTTCGGTCATGAGAAACGATCTCCCAACAGAAAATCCAGCGTGCGGTCGAGCCTGATGTGCGGGAAGGTTCCGTCTTTCATGACAGGCGGGCGAAAGCGCAGGAATTTGAGCTGGCCCTTGAGTGTGCCACTCAAGGCCTGCATGGCGGTATCCGGCAGGTCACCCGGAAAAATTGCAGCTTCCTCGGTTCCTGTAAAGATAGTGCTTCCCAGGTGTTCCCCGGCTTGCGGATGTCCTGCAATGCACGGCAAGTCCTGACCCTTCTGGGTAACCTTGGCTTCACGCGTAGCACGGATGGAAGCCAATGCTGCAACATCAATCCGGGCACCGGTGAATTCGGCCCGCGCACAGGCATCTTCGACGATCAGGCGCAGGATATTTTCAAGCTTGTCATGGGAGGACTGGTGCAACAGGTCGGCTTTTGTGGCGGCAAACAGGATGCGGTCGATCCTGCGGCCAAAGACTTCAGACAGTATGGAATTGGCGCCGAGGCGAAAACACGCCATGACTTGCGTGAGGGCATTCTTCAAATCCTGCACGGCGACGGATCCCGCGTTGAGCGCCTGCAATGAATCGACCAGCACGATCTGTCGGTCAAGCCTCGCGAAATGACCGAAGAAAAACGGCCGCACCACTTTGGTGACATAGGAATTGTAGCGCCGCTCCATGAGCTCGGCGAGGGAGCCTTTCAGGATGTCGTGGTCAGGTGTCAAATCGAGGGGAGCGAATGTGAGCAACGGCGAACCCGCCAGATCACCCGGCATGAGAAAGCGGCCGGGCGGCAAACTGGAGAGCGACACGCCATCGCTGCGGCAGGCTGCCAGATAATTGGTGAACAGGCTTGCGGCCGTTACGGCTTCAGTCTCGTTGGCGTAAACATCGGGATTGAGAGTAGCGAGGTGCTTTGACCAGTCCCCTGCCAGTTCGGCTCGAGGAGAGAGCCTGGCAGACGCCACCGTTTCCGCCGACCACTGGCGGTAGGTAAGGTGCATGAGCGGCAGGTCCAGCAGCCATTCGCCGGGGTAATCGACAATGTCGATGTGCAGTTTGCCACTCTGGAAGTTACGGGCAAAAATACCGCGCGGTTCATATTCCAGCGTGAGCCGCAGCTGGCTGATGCGCTTGGTGCTTTCGGGCCAGGCGCGGCTTGCACCCACAAGCGTTGCGAGATGGTCCTCATAGGAAAACCGCGGCAGGTCATCATCGGGCTGGGGCTCGAGGTAAGCTCGTGTAATGCGGCCCTGGGCCTCAAACAGCGGTAGCCGTGCGCCTGAAGTCAGGGCATGGACGAGGGCGGTGATGAACACGGTTTTGCCCGAGCGCGACAGGCCGGTGACGCCAAGCCGCAGCGTTGGGTAGACCAGACCTGACGCGAAGTCTATCAAGCCTCCCGCCGCCATGCGGCCAGCATCTGTCAAATCTCGTAGTTTCATCGCGTATTTCGCCATCTCCAGCCCGCATAATTGGGGGGCAAAGAGGCCAAAAACAAGAAAAACCTATGTGCCGATGTCACGGAGGTTGAATGGCGTTGACTGGTAAACCTGGTTAATCCAGTTGCCGAACAGCAAATGGGCGTGGCTGCGCCATCGGTTTTCCGGGTTGGCGTTGGGATTGTTGCCAGGGAAATAATTAGCGGGAAGTGCAGTTGGTTTTCCTGCCGCCATGTCGCGGTGATACTCCTCGCCAAGGGTGCCCGTGTCATATTCAATATGGTTGAACATGTAGAGTTGGCGCTTTGGATTGTCGGCGATGAAACAGAGGCCCGCCTCATCGGATTCCATAAGCACCTCAAGGCCGCGGTTGGTCGGCAGGTCGGATTTGTGGTTTTCAGTCCAGCGGGACACGGGCATGGAGAAATCATCGGAGAAGCCGCGCAGGTATGGCGACGCGGGACTGAGGTTCTTGTGCCGATAGACGCCAAGCGCCTTCTCCTTCAAGGCGTGTTTGGGAACGCCGTGGAAGTGGTGCAGGGCCGCCTGGGCGCCCCAGCAGATATTGAAGGTGGAGTGCACGTGGGTTTGTGTCCAGTCGTAGATCTGCTGCAGTTCCTTCCAATAAGTAACGGCTTCAAACTCAAGAAGTTCAATGGGGGCGCCGGTTATGATGAGGCCATCGAATTTCTCGTGGGCAATGGCCTGCCAATCGTCATAGAAGGCGATCATGTGGTCTTCGGAGGTATTCTTGGATTTGTGGTTGGTGATCTTGATGAGGCTCAGTTCCACCTGCAAGGGCGTTGCCCCGATCAGCCGCGCGAACTGGGTTTCAGTTTTGATCTTGTTGGGCATGAGATTGAGCAGGCCGATACGCAAGGGGCGGATGTCCTGTCTTGCAGCGGTGGCCTCGGTGAGGATCATCACGCCTTCTTTTTCAAGGGTAATGCGGGCTGGCAGATCGTTGGGAATCTTGATCGGCATGGGCGCTAGCTCTTGTCAATCTTTGAACCGAGCAGGGAGATGAAATCTTCCTCTGAAGCAATGCCTGGCACTTCTTCCATCTGCACTTCGTAACCGAAGTTGGAAGCAATTTTCTTGTACAGCGGTATGCGATGGTGGAGGAGTTGCTCAAATCCCCACACGGCAAAATCATCGGGCACCACGTCATCATCCTGGCGGATCTTGTTCAGGTCCTTGTACTCGGCCCAGATGCGCTCAAGGAACTGCGGCTGGTAATACATGGGCTTGGGATATTTGCGGAACCGGTCAACCAGCATCTTGGTGTGCTGGGGGTTGCCGTCGATGTAGAGCAGCACGGTAGTGTCGCTCAACGACTTGAGGACGGGGTCGTTCGCGTCATCCGGGTTTACGACCTCGCACAGGCTGCCACCGGAATCGCAGACGAAGTTCTTGTACTGGTAGATATCGCGGGCGCGTTCGATGAAGCCTGGCACATCGAGCAATGACCGGATTTCCGCATCGCGATGCTGGTTCTGGCGGCG
>JANMKJ010000301.1:0-17731 GCA_031371945.1 Rhodobiaceae bacterium | reverse complement strand
GAGGTAGCACTTGCAAGTCGTAGTCCGTGACAACAATGTCGATCAAGCCCTGAAAGTCCTCAAGAAGAAGATGCAGCGTGAGGGCATTTTCCGTGAAATGAAGCTTCGCGGCGCATTTGAAAAGCCATCGGAGAAGAAGGCCCGTGAAAAGGCGGAAGCGGTTCGCCGTACCCGCAAGCTGGCCCGCAAGAAGCTGCAGCGCGAAGGCCTGTTGCCAATGCCAAAGAAAATTGAAAAGCCCAAGCGCTTCGGCGCTGGTGGTGGCGCCGGTGCTGGCGGCGCGTTCTAAGCCGTTTCACATTGTGAATTTTGAAGGCCGCTTTGGGAAATCATGGCGGCCTTTGTGTTTTCAGACACTTGCCTAACCTCCGCCAATTTGACAATGAACTGCCATGGTCACGCTCGCTGATAGCTGGAAGGTGCCGCTGCAGGCGGAGTTTGATGCTCCTTACATGGTGGCACTCAAGTCATTCCTGCTGGGCGAGCGGGAAGCCGGCAAGCGCATCTTCCCTAAAGGCTCCGAATGGTTTCACGCACTTGATGCCACGCCGCTGGAAAAAGTTCGCGTGGTGATACTGGGGCAGGACCCCTACCACGGCGAGGGGCAGGCCCACGGGCTATGCTTTTCCGTGAAACAAGGTGTCAGGCCACCGCCATCTCTGCTCAACATCTACAAGGAGATGAAAAGTGACCTTGGCGTAGATCCCCCCGCCCACGGAAATCTTGAGGCGTGGGCACGGCAGGGCGTGCTGCTGCTCAATTCAGTGCTGACGGTTGAGGCGGGGCTTGCCGCTTCGCATCAGGGCAAGGGATGGGAGCGCTTTACCGATGCGGTGATACGGCTGGTGAATGAGCAGCCGCAGCGGATCGTCTTCATCCTGTGGGGCGCTTACGCCCAAAAGAAAGCAGCATTTGTTGATCGCAGCCGGCATCTGGTTTTGACCTCGGCGCACCCGTCACCGTTATCGGCGCATAACGGATTTTTGGGATCGCGGCCATTTTCAAAAACCAATGCGTTCCTGGTGGCACAGCGAGAGCCGCCGATAGACTGGAAGCTGACTTAAGCGCCGGAGAGTTTTTTTGCCGCTGCCAATTCCCGCTTCATGATGGGCAGCAGGTCGGCGTTGGTGGCAATGATGCTGCCGGTTTGCAGGGGGTTTGCCTCCGTATCGCAATCGCTGGTAAAGCCACCGGCCTCGCGAATGAGGAGAATGCCTGCCGCCAGGTCCCAGGGTTGAAGGCCCCGCTCCCAGAACACGTCAAGGCGGCCCGCCGCCACATAAGCAAGCTCAAGCGTGGCAGAGCCCAATCGGCGCAGGCCAATGGCCTTGCCCTGGATGATGGCGATCTCGGCGCGGTTTTCTGCCTGGCCGTCACGGCCCCTATGGGGAATGCCACAGGCCATCAGGGCTTCGTTGATGTCCTTGCGATTGGCTACGCGCAGCCGGTGGTTATTCAAAAATGCACCGGCACCTTTTTCAGCCGTAAACATTTCATCGGTGATGGGATTGTAGGTGATGGCCGCCACCAGCTCACCCTTGCGTTCCAGGGCTACGGAAATTGCAAAGATGGGGAGGGAGTGCATGAAATTGGTCGTGCCATCGATGGGATCGATAATAAAGCGATGGTCCGGGTCTGAACCTTTTACCGTTCCAGACTCTTCCATCAGGAAGCCATAGCCGGGACGGGCTTTTTCCAGTTCGCCGCGCAACACCTTTTCACAGCGCTTGTCGGCGGCGGTGACATAGTCACCGGGGCCTTTGACCGACACCTGCAAATTGGCCAACTCGCCATAATCGCGCTGGACGCCGCGGGCGGCCTTGCGCACGGCGGCAATCATGATGGTCATGGTAGGGGAAACGGCCACAGGGTGTTCCTTGTTGTTTGAACGTGGGAGTTAGCAAACCCCGTGGATGAAGGCTAGGGCGGTGATTTTTTGGGACGCAGGTCTTGACAATCCTGTATTAAGATATATCTTAAGTAACAATATAAGATATACATGAAAGGAATAACGTATGTTTAGACAGTTCCAGGAACGACACATGTTTGGTGGCAGTGGCCGGTCACGCATGGATCATGAATGTGGGGCCCGTGAGCGTGGCGGCGGCAGCTACGGCCGTGGTGCAAGCGGCTTTGGCAGGAGCCCTGGTGGCTTTGGTGGGCGGGGTGTGCGCATGTTTGGCCACGGCGATCTGCGCCTTGTGCTGTTGGCGCTGATCGCCGAGAAGCCGAGCCATGGCTACGATCTCATTCGCGCCATCGAAGAAAAGTTCGGCGGGGCCTATGCGCCGAGCCCCGGTGCGGTTTACCCCACCCTTACCCTTCTGGTTGAGCAGGACCATTTGCAAAGCGCAGAAGTGGGTGGCGGCAAGAAGCTTTACACGATTACTCCCGAAGGCCTGGCATTTCTCGCGCAAAACAAGGACGCGGTTGATGGCGTGAAGGCGCGCATGGACCTGGCGGCCCAAGCCTTCAACAACCATTCCACGCCGGAAAAAGTACGCGAAGCGTTTCACACACTGCGGCATTCGCTGCACATGCGCCAGGGGCCATGGACCGAGGATGAGGCCACACGCATTCGCGCCATTCTGGAGAAAGCCGCACGCGATATTGTCGGCGGCAGCGGCCAGGCGTGAGGCTTATTGAAGCAAATCGATATCGGACTGGGTGACAGTGTAGGGAGCCGTAAAGGTCAGCTGGTCGCCGGGGGCAAGAAGGCTCCATGTTCCATTGTTGCCAGTCACATCAGTTGAATCGCCAATGGGTGCCACATCAAGCGATAGCACCTCATTGCTTGGTGCGGGGGCTGTGCCTTTGCCGGTGAAGTTCTCTCCCACGGCCACGTTGGATATCATGGTGTTACCGGTATTTCTGAGGACATAGGTATAGGTAATCACCGTGCCGACGGAAACGGGCCCGGCAGTGCTGGCTGATTTTACCACGGTTAGCGATGGGATCAGCTTGTTGTTGGTGAATGTACAAGCGATGTTGGCATCAACCGATGTCGCAGCAGCGTTGAATACCACTGCGCCAGTAGCAAGATTGGCAGTCGCCGTGCCACCGCTTCCCAGGCCGGTACAAGTCACGGATGAGAGGACAAAGGTAGCGGGAATGGTTTCGGTGATGGTTGTCGCGGTCGATGGTGCTGAAAGTGTTTGCGTTGCACCTGTTACGGCCGTTCCACTTGTGACGGTCGTTATGGTTTGGCCAAGCCAGCCATTGTTGCCGGTAAAAGTGAAACCGCCAACCCCACCAATCGAGACTTTGGTGAGGGTTACTCTCGGCAGTGCGGCAATAACCACGTTTTCGGTTGCCGTTTCAGTAACTCCTCCCGAGGTCACGGTGTAAGTGAAGGTGTCGGTTCCGAAATAACCCACCGTGGGGACAAAAGTTATGACACCTGCTCCGGTAAACAATACCGTGCCATGGCCGGCAGGGCTCACGGCGGTAATTGTCGCCGAACCCTCGAAATTATCAACGCTTGCGCCATTGGTACCGGTAATAGCGTTAAAAATTATCGTCGAATTTTGAATTGTGGAAACGTTGTCCCCGACAATATCGGAAACGGGGGTTACAGTAATCGCAATGCTGTCCGTATCGCTCGTTCCGGCGTTCGCGATGAAAGTCAAACTTGACGTACCGTTGAAATCGGCAGTCGGCACAAATGTCAGTCCGGCATTAAGTGCTGCGTTGATGGCCGCGTCTGTTCCAGAGAATGTGATGAGCGAGCTACCGTTGCTGCCCGAAGTGATAGTAAGGCCGATCGTGCTGCCCAAGGTCAAGGTACCATTGGTCACTGACAGGGTAACGGAAATAGAGGCCGCCCCGGTGTTGGTGGCGATTTGCAGGGCGTTGCCGTTGACGAAGGAAAACACTTTCGACGTGTCCTCTACCGTGATTTGTGCGCCAGGTGATGAAGTAAGTTCCTGTACTTGTGCATCATCGACTATCAACCCCAACGCATCGCCGGGTGGCGATCCAGACGCCGACCCATCGGAAATCAGGCGAACTACACTGGCCGTTGATGTGGCGACAAAACTGGCTCGGTAGGTCAACCATGCACTGGTTGTGGCAACCGACACGAGGTTATTCCCGTCAGCGTAGATAATCATCCTGTCGCCGATATTGTTGTTGGCACGTGTCGTGGCTTGCACCGATAGAAAATAGCGTTCGCCTGACGTAGTTGAAATTGTCTGGGTAATGTAGTCCGCGATTGTACTGGGTGACAAAAAAGCGCCTTCAACCTCGCAGAAAAAATTGCCTTCGGGATTGGGGGGGACGCCGTAGGCTGCTTCGTTGCTCGACCTTTCACAACTTGAGGGGAGCGACAAACTGGCCCACCCCCCAGAGGCTTCAAAGCCGCCATTGATCAGAAGGTTTGTGTTGGCGCGGGCAGGCATGACCACGATTACCATCGTCAGGAATACACACAGTGGCAGCCAGTGATACCATAAACTTTTGCGTAGGGTTGCCTTGGTGACGCTCGCGACGAGCTGCGCAAAATTTTTCGGATTTGCAAACTTCCGCGCAATGCGGGTTTTAACGAGCAACTTCATCCACTCCCCCAGAGTCCTTGCCCAGACATCAGGTTGGCAGTTTGGTCATTATGGTTAACGAATGGTTAATTTGGGCTGCGATGTGCCACGCAGAGTTTATTGAAAATCAAAATGAGGTGAGTTTTTTTCAGTTGGTTTTAACGAGAAGAGCACTCAAAATAATTTGTGGTGAGGGACGGCAAGACCGGGCGACACGGGAAAAATCCAGTTCCATTCGCAATGGGAAGGTGATTCGTTAGAGACCGCCGGGCTTGGCGACTTCTGGCTTGAAAGCGGCCGCCGCTGCTTCAGCACGCTTGAGATTTTCAGCAGATTGCTTGGTGGCAAAATCATCAAGCCAGGGATCGGGCCTACCACCCTTGCTGGCCAGAATGTTCCACTTCAGGGCTTCCACCGGATCAGGTGCCACGCCACGGCCTGTTGCAAAGAGTCGTGCTATGCGGTTTTGGGCTACAATATTGCCGCGCCTTGCAGATATGAGCATCCATTGGGCGCCAACGGTTTCATTGCGTTGCACACCTTCGCCACGAAACACCAGTATGCCGTAATCCATGGCGGCCTCGGGCAGGCCTTGCAAGGCTGCCCTGGAAAAAAGTTCAGCGGCAGTTACCTGGCTTTTTTCCACGCCTTTGCCATCAAGATAGAGCAGGCCGAGATTGTATTGCGCATCGGCAAAGCCCGCGTCGGCGGATCGCTTGAACCATGCGGCGGCCTGAACCCAATTGGGGTCGGTTCCATAGATTCCGGTTTCAAGCAGGCCCAGGTTATACTGGGCTTGCGGATTGCCGCCTTCGGCCGCTTTCAACAGCCACTTGCCACCATTGTCGGCATCGGGCTCGCCCAACGAACCGTCGAGGTAGAGCATGGCGAGTGAAAATTCAGCGCCGGGGTGTCCTTTTTCGGCAGCCTTGGTGAACCACGATACGGCTGCCTTGACATCTGCTCCGACGCCACTGCCCTTTTGGTACAGGGCCCCCATCATGGCCATGGCGCGGGCATCGCCAGCATTGGCAAGGGGCTCGGCGATTTCCCGTGCGGTTTTGAAGTCCTTGTCTTCGTACATGGCGACGGCTTCTTCAAATGTGGGCGCGGCGACTGCAACTGCGCCCGTCACCAGCATCAACATCAAGCCCAGTACAAATCTCATGCCGTCATCCGTTGCATCAGCTCCGCTACACAGCGGGTTGCTTCCTCGGGCGAAGCCCACATGGCATCGCCGGGGCGGATAAAGTCCGGATTCTGCGGCAGCAATATGTCGAGGTCGTGGGGTTCAACCGGGTCATAGGCCACGCAGGGAATTTCAAACAGGTCGGCCCACCAGCCAATGATGGGTTCCTTGGGGGCGTAGGCGTTCTGTGAGAATGCGATGTAATCCGCACCATCCTCAGCGGCCTGCATGGCGGCATGGCGGGATGCGGCACAGTAAACGCCGACGATGCCACTGCCGCCCACCGCCTTGCGGGCAGAAGCTGCATCGCCATCAACACCGAGATGGACACCGTCGCATCCTGACTTTGCTTCACCGAATGAAAGCACGGCAAGGCCTAAGGCTTGCAGGTCTCTGGTTATCTTCAACGCAGCGAGTGGGACTACAATGCTGGCGACATCGCCTGCAGCACATGCCGCTGTGGCGCTGGACAGGATTTGCTCGGCGTTGCTGCCTTCCGGTGCAACAAGGAACAGGCGGGGGAGCGTCATCAGGCCTTCTCGAGGGCTTTCACGCCGGGCAGGGGTTTGCCCTCCAGCCACTCGAGGAACGCACCACCGGCCGTCGAGATATAGGTGAAATCTTCTGCTACGCCCGCCTGGTTCAATGCCGAAACCGTATCACCGCCTCCGGCGATGGAGGCCACTTTGCCAGCCCTGGTGAGAGCTGCTGCATGCTTTGCGCACGCAACTGTTGCCATGTCAAAGGGCGTAAGTTCGAAGGCACCCAAGGGGCCATTCCACACAATGGTCCTGGCCGCATCAAAAGCTGCGTTGATGCGCGAGACCGTGTCGGTGCCGGCATCGAGGATCATGTCGTCACCGGCCACATCAGCAATCTTGATGGTGCGGCTTGGGGCATTGGCCTTGAATTCCTTGGCTACCACCACATCAGTTGGCAGCAGCAGGTTACAGCCCTTTGATTTTGCCGTTGCCATGATCTCCTTGGCCGTTGGCAGCAGGTCGTGCTCGCACAGGGACTTGCCAACGGCGTAACCTTGCGCTGCAAGAAAAGTGTTGGCCATGCCACCACCTATGACGATGGTATTGGCAACGCCTGAAAGATTTCCAAGCAGTTCCAACTTGCTCGAGACCTTCGCACCACCTACCACAGCCACCATGGGGCGCTTGGGGTTTTCAAGCGCTGCTTCCAGGGCCCGGAGTTCGGCTTCCATGGCACGGCCCGCATAGGCTGGAATAAGATGGGCAATGCCTTCCGTCGATGAATGGGCGCGGTGGGCGGCGGAGAAAGCGTCATTGACAAAAATATCGCCAAGGCCGGCCAACATCCTGGCAAAACCCAAATCATTCTTTTCTTCACCCGGGTGGTAGCGGGTATTTTCCATCAGCACGCATTCCCCGGGTTTGACATCGACCTGCGGTGCTGTCTGCCAATCTGTGAAAATGAATTTCACCGGCCGGCCAAGGATTTTCTCAAGCGCAGGGGCCACGGGCTTCAGCGACATTTCTGGCACGACCTTGCCCTTTGGCCGGTCGAAGTGGGCCAGCACAATGACGGCTGCCCCCTTGTCAAGCAATTCGCGCAATGTGGGGGCGACACGGTCAATGCGGGTGGTATCCGTCACCTTGCCATTTTCAATGGGAACGTTGAGGTCGACGCGGATGACCACGCGCTTTCCCATCACCTTGACATCATCAAGCGTATTGAAGGCTGGCATTTTTGGTCCTTACTTCTTGGCGGCTTTGACGACGGCCTTGGCGGTTATGCCAAAGTGCTTGAATAGCTGTTCGGCAGGGCCCGATGCGCCAAAGCCTTTCATGCCAATGAAGGTACCGTCGTTGCCAATGAAACGGTTCCAGCCCTGTGCCACGCCCGCTTCAACGGCGATGCGGATCTTCTCCGTACCCAGGAGCTTTTCCTTGTAGGCCCTGGATTGCTTTTCAAAGAGCTCGAAGGACGGAACCGAAACGACGCGGGTTGGCGTTCCAGCTTTCTCCAAAGTGCCTTGCGCCTCGATGGCGATTTCAACTTCTGAACCGGTGGCGAATATCACCACCTTTGACTTTTTTGATGCGGGTGAAATTTCATAGGCACCCAGGGCGCAAAGATTCTTTGCCGAATAGGTGAGCCGCGCAGGCTTCAGTTTCTGACGCGTCAACACCAGCATGCTGGGGCTGGTGACCGACTGCAGGGCCAATTGCCAGCACTCGGCAGTTTCCACCGCATCGCACGGTCGGAAGCTCAACAGGTTGGGAATAACCCGCATGGCAGCCAAATGTTCGACAGGCTGGTGGGTTGGGCCGTCTTCGCCGAGGCCAATTGAATCGTGGGTCATCACAAAAATCGAACGAATGCCCATGAGTGCCGCCAGGCGAATGGATGGCCTGCAGTAATCGGTAAAGCACATAAAGGTGCCGCCGTAGGGAATTACGCCGCGGTGCAGGGCCATGCCGTTCATGGCAGCGGCCATGCCGTGCTCGCGAATGCCGTAATAGACATAGCTTTGTCCGTAGTCGGTGGCGGTCAGGGCTTTCTGGTCTTTTGATTTGGTATTGTTGGAGCCGGTGAGGTCGGCGGAACCGCCAATGGTTTCGGGAACTGCCGCGTTGATAACATCAAGGGCATTCTGTGAGGAATTGCGGGTGGCAATCCACGGCGGGTCGTTCGCGAGGAGCTTCTTATAATTTGCAATTTCCTCGTCGAAGTTGGCGGGAAGATCGCCCAGGGTAATGCGATTGAATTCAGCCTTGCTGGAGGATGCGGCCAACCGCTTTTCCCACGCCAGGCGCATGTCGCGGCCTCGTTCGCCCGCATTGCGCCAGGCATGCAGTATGTCGTCTGGAATTTCGAAGGGGCCATGATTCCAGCCCAGTGCGAGGCGGGCACCGGCAATTTCTTCTGCACCAAGCGGTGAGCCATGCACGCCGGAGGTGCCCTGTTTCTTGGGCGCGCCAAAGCCAATGATGGTCTTGCAGGCGATCATGGTCGGCTTGTCGGAATTCTGGGCGGCGGCGAGGGCTGCGGCCACTTCATCCGGATTATGGCCATCGACGGAGGCCACGTTCCAGTTGGCCGACTGGAAGCGGGTGAGCTGGTCGGTTGAGTCCGACATGCTCACCTTGCCATCAATGGAAATGCCGTTGTTGTCCCATAGCACGATCATGTGGTTGAGCTTCAAATGGCCAGCCAGGGTAATGGCTTCCTGGGAAATACCTTCCATGAGGCAGCCGTCGCCTGCCAGCACGTAGGTCTTGTGGTTCACAATGTCGGCACCGTACTTGGCAGCGAGATGACGCTCGGCAATGGCAAATCCAACCGCATTCGCAATACCCTGGCCCAAGGGACCGGTGGTGGTCTCAATGCCATCCGCATGACCATATTCCGGGTGGCCCGCAGTCTTGGAACCAAGCTGGCGGAAGTTCTTGATGTCATCCAGCGTCATGTCCTTGTAGCCGGTAAGATAGAGCAACGAGTACAACAACATGGAACCGTGGCCGGCGGACAGGATGAAGCGGTCACGGTCAGGCCAGTGCGGTGCGCTTGCATCAAAGTTCAGGAATTGGGTGAATAGCACGGTGGCGAAGTCTGCTGCCCCCATGGGAAGGCCAGGATGGCCGGAATTTGCCTTTTGCACGGCGTCCATGCTGAGGGCGCGGATGGCATTGGCCATGTTTTTATGAAGGTCAGGGGAAAGGGCATTCATGGGTGACAACCTTTGTGAAAAACGCGGAGGGCAGCCCACCTGAATAACACCAGTTCTTGGCCTGTCAACCTGCAGTTTTCCAGCATGTTAGGGGTTTAAATTAAACTGTTGAAGTGCGGTACGTAACGTAACATATTGGGATAGGTAGCGAATTAAGTGATTTGCTAAGGGGCGTAGATGGCGGATACACAGAAATTGAACGATGCATTTGATCGTTTCGAAGCAGCTTTGGGCGCATTCGAAGGTGCGTTGGCAAAACGCCAACAGGTGGCCGGTGAAGTGGAAGCACTTCGCGGCGACCGTTCCAAGATCGCGTCGGAACTTGACCTGGTGAGGGTGAAGGCTTCCGAACTTGTCAGCATGAATAAATCAGCCGTTGGCAAAATCGATGCGGCCATGTCGCGCATTCGCGCCGTGCTCCATAGCAATAGCGGGAGCTAGTCCATGGCCAACGTCGTCGTCACCGTAGCCGACCGTCCTTACACCATGCAATGCCCGGACGGCGAGGAAGACCACCTGCGCGAACTTGCGTCGCTGCTCGATACAGAAATCAATCGTATTCACCAAAGCGTTGGCGCCATCGGTGACATCCGCCTTCTGGTGATGAGTGGCCTGATGGTAGCTGATAGACTGTCGGAAGCCATCCGCAAGATCGAAGGTCTGGAAGACCAGATCAAGGGACTGCGCGAATCCCGCAACCTGGCGCAAATGCAGGTGAAGGATATCGAGGCCAAATTCACCGACAGGCTGGAACGCGCCAGCCAGCGGCTTGAAGGTATTGCCAAGGCGATGAAGTAGCGCGTCGTCAACTCCTGCAATCCCGCACCTTCCAGACGGTCGAATTGCCTTTATCGAAGAGGATAGGGCTTGGCGTTATTCAGATAGCTTTTCACAGGCGCGATGGCGGCGCGTGAGATGTTCGATTGATAAATTGCTCACTGATTCAGGTTTGCCTCGGAATGGCAACTAATTTGTTCAGCTGTTCAACGCCCGGTCTCGCGAAATGACGATGGGATTGACGCTTTTGGTTTCAGGTTTTTTTGTTATGGTGACTATTCGCGGAACGATCTTTATCGATTTGACATGGTTCAGCGTGACGGGCGCAACTCGCAATGATTTGGCGAAGCTCGGAGTAACGAATGCTAAAGTCATGAGCAGTGTAATGGCGATGGTTTTCATGATGGTTCCCTCTCTTTTCAAATTGTCACGATGTGAAGCTGCCATAGGCAAAATGAGCCGATGCTGAACCGGCCATTCATCTGAAGTTTATTCTTGCCCCAGTTTAATGGGATCAAGAATCATGCCGCATCGCAACGCATCCCAAATCCGGCGAAATCATGTCATTGAAAATCCTTCAAAATTAAATTTTGTTAACTTGCTGCAATGCACGCGCGAGGCCAGAATTGTGGGCGTTCGGATGCGTGTTGTGCCGAATGCCAAAGGGAACCTTTGGCTCGTGTAATGGTTCTACAAGCACTGCATGTGCAGGAACCCAATAATCAGAGGACTTAGTAACATGAAGAAGTTTGTATCATTGCTTATCGCGTCAGCCGCCATGGTTGCCACCGCCTATGCTGGTGAAATGGCTGGCGTTGTAAAGACCTACGACGAAGCTACCAAAACCGTTACCCTTGAAGACGGTACAGCTTACGTTTTGTCTGAAGGCGTTGTTGCAGACGGCATCGTTGCGGGCGCCAAGGTAAAGGTTACCTTTGATGACGCAAGCAAGGCAGCAACCGCAGTTGCCATCGAGAAGTAATTCTCGTTACCACTGAATTAGACGCGCTCGGGTTTACCCCGGGCGCGTTTTTTTATGTCTTGGCCTGGGCGCGAATTATGGTGAGTGCGAAAATTCCAAACACACCGGCAAAAACATAGTCGATGGTGCGCATGATTTTCGGGTTTGCCTTGATGGTTGAGACCAGCCGCTCTGCGGCAAGGATGAACAGTGCACTGAACGGCAGGTTTATCGCTACGAAGTAGAGACCAAGGAACAGGAGCTTGCCCTGCACGTGTGGATCAGATGCCTCAACGAAGCCCGGCAGAAATGTAACAAAGAACAGAACCACCTTGGGGTTGGACAGATTGACGGTCAGGCCACTCAGAAACGTTGGCAGCAGAGCGGTCCTGCTGGCTTCGGGAGTTTCGACACTGGTTTTCAGCATCGAACCCTTGCGGATTGCCTGGTAGGCCAACCACAGGAGATAGCCGGCCCCCACAACTTTCATGGCGTTGAACGCCACCGGACTGGCATTGATAAGTACCGATATACCGAAGGCGGCCAGAAGCGAATGAACGCAGCATCCAAGATTGGTGCCAACCATGGCGGCAATTCCAGCGCTGCGGCCACCGGAAATTGTCTTTGACAGCCAAAGGCTCATGTCGGGGCCGGGGGTGAGGAACAGGACAAAGCTGGCCAGGGTGAAAATTGAAAGTACGGTGAATGACGGAATGAAATCAAGCATCGGGCAGGTCCAATTGGGGATTGCGGGGAGGGGTTTCGGATTTGTGGAGAGTAACGGCTTTTAGGGAACTGACCGTACGCTGTCAAGGAGTAAATTCCTCAGTGTACGGTTTTTATGGGGGCTGGATTTTTGACAGTCGAGAGCCTACATACGGTGGTGACGGGCTGCTTGGTTTGTGCAGGAACATTTTTTCCCAGGGCCTATAATCGATCTTTAGGGAGCTGTCCCTGGGCTGGACCGTGGTTCGGCTTAAACGGCGCCCACCTACGTGAGTAGGGACCCGGGATCGTCAGTTCCCACGGCTTGGTGGCTCGTCGCTTTGGTTTTGAAGGGTAATATGAGTCTTGCAGAATTAAAGCGCCAGGCGCGTGCCGCGGCTTCCAATATCAGAGATACAATCCATACAATTGAAGGAGCAGGCGCTGCCCTCGCGTCGCGTGGGCTTCCGGTGGCACTCGATTCCAAGCGCAATATCATTTCGGCGTTTCATTCCTTTGGCAGCGAAATTTCCACGTTTGAGCTGTTTGACCAGCTGGTGGCCGATGGCTGGACCACGGCTCTGCCGGTTGTCGTTGCCAAGAATTCGCCTCTCGTGTTTCGCCAGTGGGCGCCGGGGGAGTCATTGGTGTTAGGGCGGTGGGATATCAAGGTTCCACCCGAGACGGCACCTCAGGTTCAGCCCGATGTCTTACTGGTCCCCCTGCTGGCGTTTGACCGCAAGGGCTACCGGTTGGGCTATGGCGGCGGATTTTACGACCGCACGCTGGAAGCCTTGCGGGCCATCAAGCAAGTAACGGCCATCGGCGTTGCCTATGCAGCACAGGAAGTTGACTCTGTTTTGCGTGACGAGCATGACCAGCAGCTTGACTGGGTCATGACGGAGCGTGAGACAATAAAATGCGGCTGATTTTTCTGGGCGATGTCGTTGGCAAATCCGGGCGGGACGCGGTTTATCGTGAACTTCCCATCTTGCGGGAACGCTACAAGCCGGACGTTGTGGTGGTGAATGGTGAAAATGCCGCCCATGGTTTCGGCATCAGCCTCGACATTCATCAAAAGCTCATCGCGGCCGGCGCCGATGTCATAACACTCGGCAACCACGCATTTGACCAGCGAGAGACACTCATCTTTATCGAGCGCGAGCCAAATCTGCTGCGGCCACTGAATTGGCCTGCGGGTTGCCCCGGTCGGGGAACGTCCATGGTTGAAACGGCGAAGGGCCAGCGGGTGCTTGTCATGAATGCCATGGGGCGCGTGATGATCGAGCCTGTTCTTAACGACCCTTTTCCTGCAGTTGCCAGTGAGTTGGATAACTGCCAGTTGGGCCGCGACTGTGATGCGATCCTGATTGACTTCCATGGTGAAGCTTCATCCGAAAAGATGGCGATGGGGCATTTTGTTGATGGCCGGGCGAGTTTGCTGGTGGGAACCCACACCCATACGCCAACGGCCGACCATCAGATTCTGTCCGGCGGTACGGCCTATATGACGGATGCAGGCATGTGCGGCGATTATGATTCCGTGATCGGTATGGAAAAATCCGAGCCCCTGCAAAGGTTCTTGCGCAAGCTGCCGATTGAAAAATTCAAACCGGCAGTTGGCCCCGCAACGGTTTGCGGGGTGGCCGTGGAGACCGACGACAAAACCGGACTGGCCGTGAAAATATCACCGCTCAGGATTGGTGGACGGTTGAGCCAGGTTGACATTCCATTCTGGTGATGCGGCATTATTCCACTTTGCAGACGAAAAAATCGCTAGTGCCGTGACCCAAAGCTATGCTTAGTATTAATCCCAGCGCTTTGACAAAAGAACCGCAGTCGAAATCACCCACAGGGTTGAGGTGACGTAAACAAGGTCGGCAGGGCTGCTTTCCGGGGAGGACGTCTAAGTTTTCTGTAGTGGAACCGCTGGCGTTTGCCAGTGCGGCCATAGGTCTTTGACGACTTCTCCATAACGCGTATTTTTTGCCGGTTGACGGCGTATTTGGAGGAGTTAAGGCATGAAGAAATTTTCAGTTTTGCTTGGCGTAGCGTTGCTTGCAGGTACCACACTTGCCGCATCGGCCCGCGCAGGCGACGAGCTTACCATCACATCCTGGGGTGGCGCCTACCAGGACAGCCAGCGCAAGGCTTACTATGAACCCTATACCGCTGCGGGCAATAAAATAACTGAAGCCGAATATAACGGCGAAGTGGCCAAGATACAGGCCATGGTTGACGCCAACGCCATCACTTGGGATGTGATTGACGTAGATTCGGCCACAGCGCTCCAGGGCTGTGCCCAGGGTGCGCTTGAAACCATCGACTGGGCCAAGCTGGGTCTCGACAAGGCCAAGTTCCTGGGTGCGAATGTTTCGGAATGCTCGGTTCCAACAATCGTGTTCGGCACCGTGTTTGGCTATGACACTTCGAAGCTGAAGGATGGCCCGACATCAATCACCGATCTGTTTGACCTCGCGAAGTTCCCAGGCAAGCGCGGCCTGCAGAAAAATCCAACTGTGAACCTCGAATGGGCGCTGATCGCCGATGGCGTGCCTGCTGCTGACGTTTACAAGGTTCTCGCAACGCCTGAAGGCGTTGACCGTGCCTTCAAGAAGCTTGATACCATCAAGAGTGAGATCGTCTGGTGGGAAGCCGGTGCACAGGCGCCACAGCTTTTGGCTGACGGTCAGGTCGTCATGACCTCTGCCTGGAACGGCCGCCTGCAGAAGCCAATCGATGTTGACGGCAAACCGTTCAAGATCGTGTGGGATCACCAGGCGCTTGACTGGGATTTGTGGGCGATCACCAAGGGAACGCCAAAGATGGAAGAAGCCTATCGCTTCCTTGCTTACGCATCAGGTGCTGCACCCCAGGCTGAGCAGACCAAATACATTGCCTATGGTCCTGCCAATGCTGACGCCATTCCGAACGTAGCGCCAACGACGCTGCCAAATCTGCCGACAGCGCCCGACAACCTGAAAACAGCGTGGAATCTTGACACGCAGTTCTGGGCTGACCATGGCGACGAACTGAAAGAGCGTTTCAACGCCTGGATCGCGAAGTAAGTCATACAGGGCGGAAGGAAACTTCCGCCCTGATTCTTCTTTAGTGATGGGGCGTTGGCGATGAATGATGACGTGATGCGTACGGCGGACGGTACGCCGTTAAAGGTTAAATTGCGTCAGGCCGAGCGCCGCGAAGTCATGCGGGCGTTCGGGCTCATTGCTCCTCTCTTCCTGTTTATTGTCGTTTCATTCCTGATCCCGATCATGGTCATGCTCAAGAACGCCTTCTATGATCCGGATATTGTCAATAACCTGCCGCAGACGACGGTGTTGCTGCGCCAGTGGGACGGCAAGGCGCTTCCAAGTGAAGAGGTGTTCACAGCTTTCGTCACGGACCTCAAGGCCGCCAGCAAGGCAAAGACCGTAGGTCTTGTCGGCAAGCGCCTGAATTACGAAATTCCCACACTCAAATCAAAAGTATCGATCACAGCGCGAAAGCTGGAAAAGATTGAAACTGGGCCATGGACGGAAGCCGTAATAGCCACTGACCCGATCTGGAACGAAGTGTCCACTTGGGCTGTAGTGAAGCGCGCGGGAAGTGCCTTCACCCCCTACTATTTGTTAAGCGCACTGGACTTGAGGCAGGGCGTGGATGGCAATATTGAACGTACTCCCGAGAATCGGCGGATTTACCTGCAAGTGCTTGGCCGCACATTGGGCATCAGCCTGCTGGTCACTCTGTGCACGCTCGTACTGGGTTATCCCGTAGCTTTCATGCTGGCAACCTTGCCACAGCGAACGGCCAGCATCTTGATGATTTTCGTGTTGCTGCCATTTTGGACGTCGCTTTTGGTGCGCACCACGGCATGGACAATTCTGCTGCAGGATGGCGGCGCCATGGCGCAGTTTCTGCACATAAGCGGCATTACCTGGATTGCCAATGCTCTTGGCCTGATGTCAGGTGAGCCACATTTGTTCAAGACGCGTTTTGCAACCGTGCTGGCCATGACACATATACAGCTGCCATTCACGCTTCTGCCCATCTACAGCGTGATGAAGACCATATCGCCCACATATATGCGGGCAGCTAAATCGCTAGGAGCCACACCTTTCCACGCTTTCCGATCAGTTTACGTGCCACAAACCATGCCCGGTGTTGCGGCAGGCTGTCTGCTGACTTTTATCTTGAGCCTTGGCTATTTTATTACTCCTGCCCTGGTGGGCGGTGGTTCGGACAACATGATCGCAGGGTTTATCGACACATCGATGAACAGCGAAGGGAACTGGGGCAAGTCTTCCGCCCTTGGTTTCGTTCTGCTGGTTGCAACACTCATTCTCTACTATGTCTATAACCGCCTCATCGGCATCGACAAAATGAAGTTGGGTTAAAACGCATGGCATTACCAGCTTACATGACCACGACCGAGAAGGTATCCTATTATGGCCTGCGGATTTTTGTGGGGGCCGTTCTTCTGTTCCTGATCGCGCCGATCATCGCAATCATGCCTCTCTCATTCAATTCTGAAGCCTTCTTCAGCTACCCCATGCCGGGATTTTCAACGCGCTGGTATATCGGTGGCACGGACGGTTTTTTTTCGAATGACCGGTGGATGGGGGCTGTCAGGCTGTCTCTCTTCGTGGCCTCTGCAACGACGATTGTGGCAACCTGTCTGGGAACTCTCGCGGCCCTGGGACTTTCCCGCTCCAAATTGCCGGGTCGTGCTGCGATCATGGCAATATTGATTTCACCGATGATTGTACCGGTGATCATATCGGCCATTGGACTGTTTTTCTTCTATGCCTATGCGAACCTCAATGGCACGCTGGTCGGCATTATTCTTGCCCACACAGCTCTCGCCACACCCTTTGTTGTCATCACCGTGACGGCCACCCTCATGAGTTTTGAGCGCACGCTTGCCAGGGCCGGTGCTTCACTTGGGGCACCGCCTGTCACAGTATTTTTCAAAATAGTCATGCCCCTCATACTTCCCGGTGTGATTTCGGGAGCGCTGTTTGCATTCGTCACATCGTTTGACGAAGTGATCGTGATCCTGTTCATCGGCGGGCCGGAACAGCGCACATTGCCGCGTCAGATGTTTTCAGGAATTCGCGAACAGATCAGCCCGACGATTACGGCTGCGGCCACCGTGCTGATCATTTTCTCCACGGTATTGCTCATCACGGTTGAGCTGTTACGCCGCCGTGGTGAGCGCTTGCGCGGCATTAAGCCCAGCTAGTTAGCCGCGGCGTTTGAAATGAATGGGCAGTGGTGTTGCTTCGGCAGCCATGGATGCGCCGTATTTCCTGATGTGTTTTGCAGCCGTTCCGAAATCGGAGACAGCCATCGCATCATTAATGCTGGATGTTGTTTCGGAGAGCGTGGTGATGGACGCGAACAGTCGACCTATGGGGGCTGTGTCTGCCAAGCTGCGAACCTTTCGTAAAGCGTTGCTGCAAGCGCCAGCAATGTTTTCTTCGCTTGAGAATGAAAACTCTTCAACCAAGCCTGTCTTAACCGTCATAACGCAAACTCCACTAACCAACTTCAAACAGGTTGAACGATCGTTATTAATGGGAGGTAAACGGCTTTTTTGAGATGACTTGTTTCTTACCCCTGCAGGCGGCTATATCGCTGCAAGAATTCCCCGATTTTGAGGACGTTATGGCAGGTCATTCCCAATATAAAAATATTATGCATCGCAAGGGCCGGCAGGACAAATTGCGTTCCAATGCGTTTGCCAAGTTAGGTCGCGAAATTACCGTCGCCACCAAGGCCGGCCTTCCTGACCCGGCGATGAATTCACGTTTGAGACTTGCCGTACAGAACGCCCGTGCCGGCAACATGCCGTGGGA